>JBHLMB010000500.1:0-3181 GCA_048938565.1 Promethearchaeota archaeon
GTCTCCTGAAGAAGTTCAAGAATGGAAGGATAACATCAGAAACACGTTCGGTCCGGATTATAAGTTCGAAGAAATGGAAAACATATTGGGAAACAAGATCGCAGCCATTCAATCGGTAAGTTCAATCGTTTCCAGTTTAGAAACTCAAGAAGCGCTCAAGTTGTTGTTCCGCGTGAAGGGAAGGAACATTGGACCTCCAATGGATCCGCCATATCTTAATTACAACGGCGTTTATGGATTATTCGAGGGATTGAATATAACGAAACGAGACGATTGCCTTGCGTGTGGTGATATTGAAGGAGAGGAAAATGTTCAGATCGTATTGGAATTTAACGCCGATCTCGGCAAGATCTTCTGGGCGTTAGAGCAGATAGACATCCCTTTAAATCCTGAAGAATGGATGATCATTAATCCTGTTACTAAAGAAATCTATTGGGATCCAAACTCAAGCAACCCAATTTTTAAGGACTTCCAAGTTAAGCTTCAAGGCGAACTAAAGCTCAGGAGCAACGATATGGTTACTTTAACTCCTTTAGGACGAGCAAAACAAGAGTCCGAAATTAAAAAATATAACATCGTAGTCAAGTTTATGTAGCATATTGATAAATGTGAAATTTACAATAGCTACACGATAATGATTTTTTATTTATCGTTTTGTAATGGAAAATGTTTAAATAACATAACCTTCTCTAGCTTGTCAGATTTAGTTTAAAAAAAATTTCCTTTGCGAATCATTATGTCTAAAAAGAAGGTATTAATTGTGGACGACTCGTCTTTTTCAAGAGCGATGTTAAAGAAAATCGTAAATTCTACAGATTTTTGCGAAGTTATTGGTGAAGCTTCTAATGGAGAGGAAGCAATTGAGCAATATACCGCGCTCAAGCCCGATCTCGTGACGATGGACATCATAATGCCCGTCAAAGGTGGTATCGAAGCCATTCACGATATACTAAAGATGGACGACAAGGCAATAATCGTCATCGTTTCAACTATCAACGAAGAGACTTTAGGTCACGAGATGCCAAAAGAAGTCAAGGGTTTCGTGAGGAAACCTTTCAAGTCCGATGGCGTAATTGAAGTCTTACAAGAAGTCGTTAAAAGTTAACCTATTACTTTTTATTCCATGACAGGTGGACCACTGAAACGAGTTCGTCAACGAGATACGACTCGATTCCTGCGTTTTTACCGGTTAATACATCGCTTTGCAAGTCTCCTATGAATATCATTTCTTCGCTTTTTAAACCGTAATGATTCTTGATCTTGGTCAATCCTTCTGGAGAAGGTTTCCAATTCCTGACATCTTCTCTTCCTATTAAAAAATCGAATTTTTCCAAGATACCAACTTTCGCAAGAGATCGTTTTATCGTTTCTTTCATATTTAATGACAATACAGCAAAGAGCGTCTTCTTTTTAACACCGAAAACTTCGTAATTATTTAAAAAATAGTGCGTTTCTTCTATTAACTCCACGTCTTCGATGTTTTTCAACTCATAATCCTTTATCAATTCAAACACGCGTTTTAATTCTTGATTGTCCTTCTTAACTACAACTATGTCAAGATATTCTGTAACTCTTTTAAACACGCGTTTTTCTCCGTAATTGTCAAGGCATCTTTGGCTTAATTTCTCTCGTAAATCGTCCCACTTTACTTTAAGACGAAGGATCGTGCCATCCAGGTCTAACACGATCGCTTTTTTATTCCGAAAAGCATCCACGATTTTTAAAGCACCCATGGTCTTGCTTTATGGAATTAAAAATTACATTTAGGATTTACGACAACTGAATTACCTGTATTTTTTTCAAGAAAATTCTGGAAGAAGACCTGAGATTCTAGTATTGTGATTTAAAGTTATGCGATTAAAGAAAAATTGAGAAAAAAATAATGATATCTAATCCATTGCGTACTTCTGAGTCCATTTCTTAGCCTTTTCAAAGAACTTCTTCTGGTTTCGGAAATATTGCTCACCCGCTTCGTGATTGAGGGGATCACCAGGATTAAAAAACGGAGGTTCGATGTGCATCATGCCTTTCAAGGCTTCTATAATATTCGTTAAGGTCTTGCTTGGAGTCCATCCAGAAGCGCCCGTTGACGCATCAACCTTTCCAACGAGGTCAGGATTGATCAAGTCGAGGCAAATGTTTAGCTTTCCTGGAGGAATGCTTGAATCGATGTTCGGATGCCACATCAGGGTTACCGCATAAGCATATGGTGGTTGGAACGGATAATTTTCTGGAAATTTGATTTCAAACACGAACTTTCCCTTCTCGTATGAGGTTTTATCCTTTCCGATGATGGTCAGGCGCAAGTGATCGATGCTCCTGCCCCATGGCTCGAGAATGATATGCCTGTCGTCCTTGTACGCCTCTAACGCCTCTGTATAGTCTGTCTCTTCTCTAATAGAAATCACACTCGCAGAATTAAATAATTTGTCTATAATTAGAAATCTAATTTTTATAACATAAAAATAGATTAATTGTTTAAATAATTTTTCATGACGAACAACGATTTAGATTCTAATCATAAAATTTATCAAAATCTTGATTTAAATTGCCATACTTAAAATAAGATAATCAGTCTAAAAAGTTAAACAAAACAAAAAATTACTGCATATTATTGTATTTAATTATCTGAAGTGAATGCTATTTGACCACGTCTCACGAAATACATTACAAGTCGTCTACTAATATGGAAGAGTTAGAAGACGCCTCCGTTGCCTTGGTCATCACGTCACCTCCGTATCCCATGATAGAAATGTGGGACGACCTTTTTTCCAAGGAAAATCCAGAAATCGCCGTGGCGCTTGAAGAAGAAAACGGAATGAAAGCGTTCAATCTTATGCACGACGAGCTTGGAAAGACATGGAGGGAAGCGCATCGCGTTTTAATGCCCGGGGGAATTGCATGCGTGAACATTGGAGACGCTACAAGGACCATCGGGAAGAACTTTCAGCTTTTTCCGTCACACGCCACGATCGTCAACAAATTTTTGGAATTAGGATTTCAATCGTTGCCAGAAATATTATGGAGGAAGCAAACGAACGCTCCCAATAAATTTATGGGTTCGGGAACGATGCCTCCTGGAGCATACGTCACCTTGGAGCACGAGTTCGTCCTGTTGTTTCGGAAAGGGAGGAAACGGGAATTTACAACGCCTCAAGCGAAAGAAAAGCGTCGAGAAAGC
>JBHLMB010000501.1:0-3179 GCA_048938565.1 Promethearchaeota archaeon
TTATTCATGCGTGAGAGAACCGGGGTAGGTCAGCAGGTGGATGCGTCTCTATTCAATACTATGGCTTGGGCTCTCTCTAGCGATGTATCCGGGTCACTTGTTACCGGGAAAGATAGGCAAGCAACTGAGAGAAGGGACCGTGGCACTCCACTGACAAATTCCTACCAAACAAAAGATGGAAGATGGACTAAGAATTCTTTTCTAACTTTAATGTTAATAACCACATGCCATTTAGGCTTTTTTCCAATAATTTTTAATTTATCACTACCAAATCTAATTATTTAATCAATTAATATATAAAAATAGAATATGTGACATTTACATGGTACTTGAGATTGGCACCATTTTAACGGGCATAACGCTTGCGTTAATTGCTACTTGTATGACTAATGTTGGTGTTGCATTACAGAAAAAGGGATTGATGGAGGGACTTCCCGAACTGACTTTAAAAAAAGGTGCTGGGGATTTTGGAACTAGCTTTTTAAAATATTTTAAAAATAAATCATGGGCGATTGGTTTTTTTCTTGGTATGGCGGGGTGGATTCCGTATGTAATAGCCCAAGGATTCGTGGGAATCGTTATAGTACAACCTCTTCAATCCGTTGGTTTAATCGTGATGGTAATATTTGCTCACAAAGTATTGAATGAAAAAATTTCTATTCCAGAAATTAGTGCCATCGTCTTATTGATCTCATCAACAATTCTAATCGCATTTTCAGGAATTTCAAGCGCTCATATTGATCTTCACGAATTTGTATTTCCATTTTTCCTATTTTTTATCGTTGTTTTCTCGATAATATTTACCAGCATTCTCGTAGGAAGAAAATTAAAAAGAGAGAATGTAAGTAGTCTATTTAAAATCGTTGTTGCGGGTTTACTTTTTAGTCTCGGAGGGCTTTTTTCAAATCTTTTAGCACAAGCATTTATTGATTCGTCCATAAGGCTCATCTCTCCTTTTGGTTGGGCTGAGGTATTGTTCAGTATCTTTTGGTTTGATTATTTTCATTTATGGGTATTTTTCGGATTTTATGGGTTGATATCGTTTAATTTTTCCGGAATTATTTTCCAGAACAATGGAATGCAAAAAGGAAAGGCCTTAGTATTATGGCCAATTCAGAACGGGATTAATCTAATAATACCTATCATAGGAGGGTTCTTGATTTTTAATCAATCCATATCGAACTTGCCAATTTTCCTCCTTGCGGTTATTCTTATCCTTGTGGCAACGATTATTCTCGGCAAGACTCAAGCAGAGATGGGTACTTTAGAAAAATCAAATATTTAGTTAATCTCGTGTTATAGGCAGCCTATTCTTAAATCCATAGGCAATTTTAAATACTTTAAAAAATAGTTTATCTTAGAATAAAAAAACAGGTCATTGATAAATATGTTTTGTACTCATTGTGGAAACGAAGTAAACGATCCGACGCAAAAATACTGTGAGCTCTGTGGAGAAATATTAACTAAAGAAGAGCTTCCAAAACCGCAAGTAGTTCAAGATAGCGAAATAAATACGCTAAAACAAGAAGTAGATGTACTAAAAAGGGAAGCTGACTTGCTCAAAAGAGAATCCAAATCATTAAGGTATTCTAGATGGGGATTTGGTGGAAACTCGTGTTGTTATTGTTATGTGGCAATGGTAATCTTTGGAATCATAATCAGCATTATTATCTTTTTCCTCGTTTCTCAGTCATGGTATTTATATCCTTATTAGTTTGTCAGAAATGTTCTTTTCTTTTTATAATTTTTTAACAAGTCATTTTTTAATGGTTGACATTAAAAATAAAAAGAAAAAAAATAACTTATTTCACTTGATTTCCTTGTAGGCCTTGTAAATAAATGCCACTATGGCACCTACGACAAATCCACCCACATGTGCAAAATGTGCCGTTTGTCCGGCTCCTAAAGGATCGATAAGGGAGTAGATTCCATAAGAGACCTCAGCAATCAAATAAAGGGCGATAAATTGAGACGCCTTAATCCTTCTCGATACAGTAACCGAGCCTGTCAAGGGACTTGATAAGAGGGCTAATTGCGTTTTTGGAAATAAGATGCTATAAACTCCAATCATCCCAAAAATTGCTCCTGATGCTCCCAAGCAAGGAATGCTTAATATATCCGGAAATGCAAAGCTAGCTATTATTGATGTCATAGCGTGTAAGAAGCTTGCGAACAATCCAGAACCTATGTAAGTTAGCAAGAATCCGATGTGCCCGAGCGCTTTCTCGCAGTTATCCGCCACCACATAAAAAAACCACATGTTCATTATGAGGTGGACGAGATCCCCGTGAAGAAACATTGATGTGAACATCGTGATAAAGCCCCAAGGTTCCCCTCTAAAAAATTGCTCTGGAACAAAAGCAAAGTTAATAAGCATGTCAGGTGATAAAAATTGGAGTATCATTACGATAACGCACGCAGCAATGATCAGCATTGACATGTATTGCTTGTACATGGGAATATTATCATTTTTTACCTCGTAGACCATGATATTTCACGCTTGAAATTTTTGAAAATAAGTTATTTGTAGTCATTGTATGAACAACGAATTAATCAATGTTTCTATTTTACTATAAGATTATAAATCCATTTTGACTTGTGTAATAATGTTAAAATCTTAATATTGTATTAATAAAATATTTAAAGCGAAATAACGGGGATTTAGAAGAAAAAGCAGGCCCGAGGGGATATATCCCGCCAAGAAGTCCCTTCTTAACAATTGAACCCCCGATCTTCAGCTCTCTCCAGCGCTCTTACTTAGGAGGCTGCCGCGATATCCATGCTTCGCCACGGGCCTTTAGTTTTTATAGTACTTGATATATTTAAAAGTATCATGAAATAAAAGTTCACCTTATTTTCAGAAATCGTAAGCAATTTATAATCTTTTTTTGTCGTTTTACGATATGATAAGAACTCTACTTTAGGAATAATTATTTTTTAATAAAATTTCAACTTAAGTCGTGTTTTGATCCTAAATCTTCTCAAAAATGTTTATAAATCCAGCCTGATATCATTCATTATAGAAGCCATAATAAAAACAGGAAAAAGTAAAATGGAAAAGAAACATTTAATTGCGCTAATAGGTGGAATTTTAGGAATTATCGGATTATTAATTCCCATTGGTGCCAGTTTTAATTCAGGAGTATTATCAATGTTATGGGGTGCTGGAACAATCCTCG
>JBHLMB010000502.1:0-3177 GCA_048938565.1 Promethearchaeota archaeon
GGATGTTCCCTCTTCTTCCCTTACAGAACATGGAATTAACTCAGCTGTCGATCCCATTTGGATGAATACTTCCGAAATTAGCATTGATAGTTCTCTTACCAAACCAGCTTCTCTTTCACTTGTTGAATCTTCTAACGCCTGAAAGTCTTGGCTCCAATTTATTATCATGTCCTGTTGATCCTCACTTAAGATATCTACTTTAGATAACACGTTAATTTGTGGGATATTTCTAAACCTAAATTGAACTGAGGCGGCTAATAATAAGGTGGATATAAATCCATTTGGCCTTAGCACGAAATTTGAATCAAAAAGAAACGTGACTGCTTTTTGAATTGATCCAAAACCGAGAGAACTTGCAATGAGTGGACCGGTTTCTCTGAACGCAAATAATTCCAATTGACCTACCGTGTCTACAAAGATCCAATCGGGATTAAACTCGTCAATTTCGTCTTTAAGGTCGTTTAAATGATTTACCATTAAATCCGCTGCTAAAATCATTGCCCCGTTTGGCCCTAATCCGTATTCTTCCATGATCTCATCAAGAACGAGAAAATCGCGAATATCAATATCGGGATTATAGGGCATTGATTTAACTCCAGGATCCAAATTAAGCGTAATGGCATAAGTTTCGGGATTCCGATGTAAAACGAAATCCTTTAAAACTCCTGTTAAATTTGATTTTCCGCTTCCAGCACTTCCTATGATGTAATTAAGTAAAATAGTGTGATTCCTCCCAGTTTGTTTGTTGGTTTGAATAAAAAAACGCTTATTCTTACTAAATCGTAATTATTTTTCAATTTTTCGTAATCGAGACAAATAATAAACAGGTCGTTTCATGTTTTTTTCGAAATACTTTATTTCTTCTTTAGAATGATGTCCTATGTATCCATCAACATCTAAAACCAAAATTGCTTCTTGATTTTTTAACTTATCGAGAGCAATTTCCTGTAATATTTCCCATTCTTCTGATGAAAATATTTTTTTGTTAATTAATCCGTCTACGGAACAAATGGATACCAACTTTCTAAAACAAATTTGAAGAATCGATTCAACCTTCAAAAAATAATCTTTGGCTCGCGTGTTAGATCCTACTAAAAAAATTTTTTTTTCTTTTATTTTTGAAAAGTAACATTCTTCTAATTCTTTCATAAATTCTGGATTTAAGCGTTTTTCTTTCATTGTATTTAAAATATCGTGATTAACTACATTATACTTAAAATAATATGTTCTTAACTAAGTAATAGAAGAAATTTTAAAAACCTTTATTAGAACTCAATTCTATTTGATTGTCACCTTGCAAATTAACGCCATCTATCTAATGGACAATTTAGATATCCTCAAGACAATGAAATCAAATTTAATCGATCTCATATACATAGATCCCCCTTTTTTTAGTGGTGTTGATTACGAGGAGTTTTCAGATCAATGGAGCTCAATTAAGGAATATCTAAACTTTTTGAGCTTTAGAATGAAAGAAATGCATAGAGTTCTTAAAGAAAGAGGGAGCTTCTACTGTCATTGCGATTCTAATGCCGTGTTTGAACTAAAACCTTTATGTGATGAAATTTTTGGAAAGGAGCAATTTAAAAGAGACATCATATGGAATGTGGGAAGTATTTCAGGATTTAAAAGCAAGAAGAAGGGATGGATCCGGCAGCACGATTTTATCCTATACTATACCAAGACATCTGAATATACTTTTAACAAGCAATACATGCCTTACAAGGAAGATTACATAAAAAAAATGTTCCGATATAAAGATGAAGATGGCCGTCTATATCGAAAACGCCGGAATGGAAAGCAATATTTAGATGAAAAACCAGGAAATATGGTAGGTGATGTATGGGACGATATCCTTTCGTACCAAACAAGAACGAGATCTAAAGAATATACCGGGTATCCCACCCAAAAACCAATAGAACTTCTTGAAAGAATCATCCTTGCTTCTTCAAACGAGGGAGATTTATTTGCAGATTTCTTTTGTGGTTCGGGAACCTCCTTGGTTGCGGCAAAAAAACACCATCGTAATTGGATCGGAATCGATATTAATCCAAAAGCAATTGAATTATGTAAATCAAGACTCCAGATCAAATAATTCTTTTTAATCTATCATTTTTGAGTTTTTTCTATCTGAGAAAAAAAAGAAGTATCAGGGAAAGATAAATTAAGAATTTAGTTGATTTTAAGTAATAATTCTCCAATGCGCTTGCCTAAATCTCTGGCTATTGTTCCTGCTAATTCGTCAACTTCTCCCTTAGCTACAAAATCTTTGAGGTCAAATTTTTGTAAACTCGTGATAGGCATATTCCCCTCTAATACGGGATTTCCTAAAGCGTTTCCAACCACGATCATTCCTTGTATAAGAGCAAAATTTATCAAATCAGATATGACGCCTTCGCCATATCCTCGTAATCCGGTGGAAGCTAATGGGGCAAAAATCACATCTTTAAACAAATATCCTTTCATCTTCCAAGGTCTCGATCGATCGATCAAAACTTTTACCTGAGAGCTTAAAGATCCAAAATAATTAGGAGAAGCAATTAGTAACGCTGACGATTCGAATAATAATTCCTCAAGTTTCTTTGTATCGTCATTCTCTGCCAAGGGACAGTCGTTAGGAGGCCTAAGACACTGATCACATCCGTTGCACGGCGTTATCTTATAGTCTGATATTTGAATCTTGTTTATCATAAAATCTTTAGAAACTGATTTAACGCCTTCTATCGCATTGTCTATTAAAAAGTTGCAACTTCGATTTTTTCGTGGTGAACCAACTATAAAGGTAATTTTTTTTGACATATTATTCCTCATTATTATTTTCCTTAGCGTTAAAACTATAAAAAACATTTAGATATCGTAATCATTGTCATCATCATCATCCTCGTCATCTTCCTCTTCATCGTCATCCTCCTCGTCATCTTCCTCGTCATCCTCCTCGTCATCGTCATCGTCATCCCATTCTTCATCTTCATAATCAACCTCACCATGACATTTATCGCAAAATGGCGTTCCGCTTATATAGATTGCATTCTTGTCAAGTATTTTTTTCCCACAATAAGAGCATTTAACACGATTTTCATTATTCATGATATAATCCTCGTTTTAATTATTTTCATAATTTTAAAATAATGTAATAAAAAATAATTGGGTAGTTTTAATCCTTATTAATCTCCTTTA
>JBHLMB010000503.1:0-3177 GCA_048938565.1 Promethearchaeota archaeon
CATAAATTATTTAACTTCATAGGTTACTATTTATATTAATCAAAAATCCAATATGATACTTGAAAAAATTATTCAATATATTATTAATAAGATGAACAGGTGTTTTGCATGGAGTGTGTAGTAAGAATTATAGATATGTCCTTAGAAAATAACCTTCTCTCAGAATACAAGCTGAAAATTTCAAGAACGGCAACCATATCAGAAATTATAAGTCTAAGAGTGAAAAAGGAGGTTGATGATTACAATAAGAAAATCAATCAGGGGAATCACATGTTAGTTGAACCCGCTAAAAAAGAAAAAACATTGAACAAGCGAACAAAAAAAAGAATTAAGAAGGAAGTAATTAATTCAGAAATTCAGATAAAGATAGCACTTGAAGCATTCTCAGAAAAGCAATATATTGTTCTTGTCGACGATAAGCAATACGAAAACCTCGAAGATAAAGTCTTATTAAACGATAATTCAAAAGTATCGTTTATAAAACTCGTGCCCTTAAGAGGGGGTTAAAGCCTCATCATGGAAGAAGATCAGATTAAAGAATTCATAGAAGAAAGCTACAATCTTCTTGAAAAAGAAGCAAAGAAAAAATACGAAAACTCTTGGCAGATACCTTTATCGAAGCTAAAAGCTTATGAAAGGATTAAAAAAAGCTCACCAGACATGAAGAAAGCATTTATCTTTTATATCCTCAAAAAAAGAAATAAGAGTAAAAAAAAAACTAGACCAGGGTATTTACCAACTAGATATAAAAAATATGCGGCTTCTAAATATACTGAGGATTTAACAACGAATTTATTCAAAAACCTAATTCGTTATAAGATTGAATATACTGAAGACGAACTTTATGAAATCTCGTCTTTATTATCATCAAATCCTTATTATGGTGTACCTTTAATTACATTGGTTCGTAAGATTGAAGAAAAAGTAAAAAACACGGGGCTCTCAGATATATTAAAAAAGTGTTTATTACTTCTAACGCCTGAAAGAGTTTATTCCACCAGAGACCTTCAAATTCAGAAAGAAATTAATTTCATTTTATCTGGAAAAAAGAAAGAGGGATGTTATTCTGTAATTGACTTGTTAGGTAAAAAGATTGATCAATATCTTAATTCTATTCCTTCAAGCATTGTAAGCGAGTGGCATGAATTCCTAAATAGCTTAGTAAATGAAGGGAAAAAAACACGACCGACTAATAAGTGGTTAAACGAATCAAACGAGCAGATAAAAAAATTTCTTGATAAAAAAGTTATACTTGAGTTTCAAAACTGGATAGAAATAGTTCTAAATAGCATAATTGATATGCATCGTAATCCACTAAAGACTAATTCGCTCTATTTACAATATCAAATACCGTTTGAAGAAGTGAATATCAATTTGATCAAGGGTTTAATTTGGTGGATTGGTAAGGAGAACTTAAAAGAGCTTCTTCCCCTATTAGACGATCTTACAAAATGGAGTTATAAAAAGTTCCCTGGATGGGGGCCAATTGCAATGCGATTGGGAAACGCGTGCATCGTGTCATTTTCATTGCTACCAATAAAAATTGGAGTGCCCTACCTTTCAAAACATAAATCAAGAATAAAGCATTCCGGCATAAGGAATTTCATTGACAAGCATTTTAAAAAATCAAGTGATATCCATAAAGCATCTATTTATGAAATAGAAGAAATGGGTGTTCCTTCTTTTGATTTAAAGGATAATTTTCAAATTGTTGAAAATATTGGCAAGATCAAGGCAATCATTCAGATAAAAAAACCCAAGACTATTGCTCTATCTTTTGAAAAAGAAAATGGTACTATCCAAAAATCAGTTCCTTCTAGTATTAAAACAACACATAAAGCAGAGATCCAAAACATAAGAAAAAAAATAAAAGATATTAAAGAAGCGATAATAACACAAAGTCGTCGTATAGAAGCTCTTTACCTGACAAAAAGAACATGGACCTATACTGAATGGGAAAAAAACTATTTGAATCACGCATTTTTGTCTTTTTTTGCTCAAACTCTAATATGGGTTTTTGATTCGGGATTAGAAAAAGAGTCCGCTATTTATCATAATGGAAAGCTTATAAATCAGGAGGGTAAATTCATAAATATTGATCTACATGCTGCGAGAGTTTGCTTATGGCATCCGATTTATTGTTCAGTGAAAGAAATTGAGGATTGGAGACAGTTCATTTTGGAAAAAGAAATCGTCCAACCTTTTAAACAAGCCTTTAGGGAAATATATAAATTAACTGAAGCAGAAAAGAAGACAAAGAACTACTCAAATAGATTTGCATCTCATATTTTAAAACAATATCAGTTTAGTGCTTTATGTTCCCAAAACGATTGGAAATTCTCATTAATGGGTCAATGGGACTCTTTTAATGCTCCTACGAAAAGAATATCTTCTCACGACATCACTGCTGAATTTGAAGTTACCTACGATGAAATGGGCGGTGAAGTGAGTTCTTCGTTTGTTCATCTCCATGTCATTACTAATCATGTTCGATTCTATGACAATCGAAAACAACTTGACCTTGTTGATGTTCCAAAAATCGTTTTCTCTGAAATCATGAGGGATGTTGATCTTTTCGTTAGCGTCTCAAGCATCGGAACTGATCCTGAATGGATTGATCGAGGAAATGAATGGTTGTACGACTATTGGCGAGGTTATTCTTTTGGTATATTATCGGAAACTGCTAAAATTAGGAAAGAAGTATTAGAAAAGATAATTCCAAAACTAAAAATCAGCTCTCAATGTTCATTTACGGATAAATATCTCGTTATAGAAGGAAAATTAAGGACATATAAGATACATCTTGGAAGTGGAAATGTTATTATGGCTCCAAAAGACAAATATTTATGTATCCTAATAGACACTCGGAAACCCAAGCAATTGATATATTTACCCTTTGAAGGAGACTCTCTCTTGAACGAGATCTTGAGTAAAGCAATGATGCTCGCTAATGATGATAAAATTAAAGACCGCTCTATTCGAGGACAAATAAAAAAAATAAATTTATTCTAATCAATTCATTAAATTTAAAGAACGAATTTGCTTCCTTCTTGTTCAAAAGAGTCGTTAAAGAAACTGATTAAAACCATTCTTATCAAACAATGCAAAAAAGGAAAAAAAATTTATTTTTTGTAGTATTTCCCGTTGTTGAATTCCGATATGGAGTATTTCTCTTTA
>JBHLMB010000504.1:0-3176 GCA_048938565.1 Promethearchaeota archaeon
AGAAAAATGATTCCTCCAATTGCAAAAATTCGGAATTTATCTGACATTGTCTCAAAAAAGCATTATAATATCAAAAACATGTTATTATAGCTTTACTAATAGTAAAGGCAAATTTACTTACCTTACAAGGCGACATTTGTTTTAACGCGTATGGCTCAAGATATACTCCTGATAAAGCTACAAAGAAGATTCTTGTATTTTCTTATTCTTGGAATATTAATGATGGTAGATCGGCTTAAATCTTTCTATGAAAAGATTTCAATAAGAATTTCTTTTAAGCATTTCTCAGTTATTTCTCAAGAAAGGATTAAATTCCCGGATTGAGCATATATGATAGATTTTTTATTAGTTTGGCATCAAGACGTATTTCGATTTTTGCTTTTATTAGTTTTATGGTTATTTTATACTTGCCTGTGCTTTCATTTTTCCAGAATTCTCTTAAAAATATTATTAACGCCTAGGAGAGTAAAGAAGCAAGCCTCTTTATTCATTCTAAAAGCAATAGACGAATTTATTAGGAAAAAATATTTTTATCCATTAAACGAGTGCCTTACCAGCAAATAATGACCAGGTAAGAGAGGATTCTAGCCGTATTAATCTCATACAAAGACAAGTATGTCAATTTCACACCAGATGGGTTTATATGTTAAATTAAATCAACTTTTGTCAGATTATCAATTAATAAAAAAAAAATGTATTAATCCAATGGTAAAGAGTTGAAGAAAAAAAAATGCCTTTTATTAAAGACATCCGACCATCTATTAAAGGAAATATGGAAAATTACCCTCAAATTTTAGTATTTGGGCAATTTAAACTTCATATTGAACAATATACTGCAGCTGGACGATATAGTGAGGCTACTGGCATGATTGAAGGAGTTAGTGGATATGCTTGGTTAAATTATGATCTTGAGGATGTTTCAGGTTCTTTTTTTCCGAGCTTAGACCTTCAAGGATATCAAAATATATATAATATTTTAGAAGTCGTATCGAGCGTTAAAAATCCCCAAACTGAAATATCTATAGATGAGGCTAAACGATTCAAACCTAATATAAGCGTTGGTGATAATCTCGAATTAAAATTTAGTGTAGACCATGATAGGTTTAAAAAAATAATTAAAGAAGAGATGAATTTCACCAAGACATTAAAAGAGTTATATATGAAAAATAAGATTTTGTTATTTTTTGAAAATATTACAATTCAAAAATCAAATCCCGATGTAACAAATCCCTTGATAATTGATCACCCAATAATTGGTAATGTTATTTATGGAAAAGCCGTTTATCCGCACCATCGCGCTTTTCCTCCCATAACTGCCATTATCATTAACGATTTCACAATCCAGATCCATGAAATCGAACTTACAACAACAGAAGCAAGAGCTAATCTCGCTATAAGACTTCCTAATTGCATAGGAGAGCGGTACAGGTGTACTCCCGCGACTGTCGATATAGGATGGGTTATTATTGATAATAATTTTGAATTCTATGTGGAGAGAAATGAAAAATACGGTCCTTGGATTATAGGTGAAACTGGCTTGATTGTTTATGGAGAAAAACTTATTGTAGATTTTAGCTCCTCCAAGAGTCCATCATTCATTAATCCCTCTTTTAAAGGAATATATTTATTGGAAGGTAAAGTTTCTGGGAGAGAACTTAATCCTAAGGAATCCAATACGGGTTATCTAGCAGGGGATTATCATTTCGATTATGCAATAATTACTCCTGAAGGATTTACAGGTAATATTCAATTAGATAAGGATTTTTCTTTCAATCCTATCAATCCTACGGGATATAAAATTAATATTATTAATGGTCAACTAGATATTTTTAATTGTTCGATCAAGGGCGGTCATTTTGGACCTGGAAATGTCGAATTGCCTAAAAAAGCTATTTTGGAAGAATCAACAAATGATTGTTTTATAGCTGACTTCACAGATATTAGAGTTTATGATAATCTAGATTTATTCGGAGAAAAACTTTTTAAGTCACATTCGCTTGCAAGCTGGGGTGATTTAACAAATCCCGTGGATCTGAAAAAACACTGGAATATTTCAATGAACAGGGGTTACATTTACCTTCCAGCAGGATCAATATCCACGTTTTATCCAATCTCAGGGAACCAATATATATCATTAGATTTGTCAATTAATGCTTACGCAGAATTAGCCTCGAAACACGTGGCAGGAATAACTACTGTTGGAATCGAAGTAATAGCATTTTTTTCTCCAGATTCCGAACATGGTCTAATAGACTTTCCTATAAAATTTATCGAAGTAGAAGGTTGGATTAATATAGGACATTCAGGAATTCACGGATCACTAGTTTCTCAAATGCAATATCCACGTCGACTTGGAAATGTAAACAGAGTGGGATATATTGCTAATACGAGTTTCGATAATACTTTTAATACTCAGGACAGGAGATCTCTGATAGGAGAATTTGTCATGAGTTCCGTGTACAATTCCGATATCAAGGGCGAGCTCTTTATACCAAATCCCTGCCAAATGATTCTTAATTACGATAAAATGAAATTAACTTCAACAGTAAATATCGTAGGAGGGGATATTACACTTCCGTCTAATGGAGTTACTCTTGATTATTGGAAGCTCCAACTTGAGCCTCAAACTGGACAAAGTGTTGCTGGATATTTAAGTATTCGAACGGGGGTAATTGCAATGACTGCCGCAAGCTTAAGCGAAAGAATACATTTTGAAAAACCATTTCCTCTAATTTGGGCAGAGATACATGCTGATGGCAATATAAAGGATTTTATTTTTGATTATAGTACTGATGGGCAAAAATTTGATAAGTTTCCTTTCGTACCGGCTCATATCGAATTGTCTGAGTATGTTCCTGATAAATTTGACTGTTATATCGCTGTATGTGGAACTGTCCATTTTAATGTTTTTGGGGGGTACTATATCGCCGTAAGAGACGCTCGTTATGACCCTAATACTGGGGCGCCTCATTTTAATAGATATGTTTCTTTACCAAAAAATTTTAAAGAAGCATGTAAACCAACTAATTTAGAACTATATACTGAATGGGCAAATCAAGTTCTTAAGCTTCATTTTCCAAACGATCAAATGAGATATAATGAAGATACGCAAAATGGTTTTAACGGTGAAGGTACTATTGATGTTTCCGTGCTGATTGGTACTCTATCGGCAAATA
>JBHLMB010000505.1:0-1544 GCA_048938565.1 Promethearchaeota archaeon
ATTCGTGCTTTATGGATTTAGGACTTTTGGAAAGTCTTTTTATATATAACATTGGAGTACAAACCAAGCCAATATCGAAGAATTCCTTGCAAAAATTTCTAAAAGGCCCTGTTGTAACATTTTGCAGTGGTGCTAAAAATAAGTTTTTCCCAGGATTGTCGTGAAATATATTCATACAAAAAATTTAGACGATTTTCGAAATTATGATGTAAATTAAATTGATAAATACTTGCTTTCCAAAAACCTTTATTCTTAATTTGGCGATTGATTTTTGAAAAGTATTGATAATTAATATTAGATAACGAGGAAATTTATTTAGTATATATAATTTAATATAATCAGCTCATTTAAATGAAGAATTAAGGATTATACAGATGTACGATCACATTATAGAATACAAATTTGAAAAAAATCTTAAAGAAATCGAATATATCGATGGTGAACCATTGTCATTATCCGAGAAATTCATTTTTTATCATAACAAGAATAAATTTAGGAAGGATATAACTCGTCTCCAAAATGTGTTTAAAAATTTCACTAAAAATTCTCTTGTTGCGTCGGGAATCAGGGATTCATATATAAAAGCAGAATACTCTGAAAAATTTCTATTGATCCTTTTTACAACGGGAGACCAAGTAGAGAAAACCAATGAGATACTTGAAAAACATCTTAAAAAAGATATTCAGCAAGATTACTTTTATTTGGTGGCTGATTCTACCTACATGCTCTTATTAGCAAAGGATATTAATGGATTAATCTCAGGTATTGACATCATGGAAGAAATATTCACTCAGACCTTTAACGATTACATGGAGCAAAAACAGTTCGATGATTTTATCAAAATATGTCAATTTAAAATATATAGTAATTAATTAAAGAGGTTATTAAGATATGCCAGACGATAATACGAAATCTTTTAAGAAATTAGCATTACATCTCGATAAAATGCCAATAGGGTACCCTGCGACAGAGTCTGGAGTGGAAATAAAGATATTACAGGAGCTCTTTACTCCAATTGAAGCAGAAATTGCATCTGTTATTGATTTCGCACCAAAAACCGCAAGTGAAATGTACCAAAGAATACAGAATCTAGGCATCTCAGAAAAAGAACTCGAGAAGAAATTGGATGAAATGTATTTTAAAGGTTTGATAAATCGAGGAGTTCGCACAATAGGAGAAAAGGAAGCTAAATTGTTTTCGTTAGCTCCCTTACTTACTGGTATTTATGAATATCAGGTAGATAAATTAACTTCCGAATTTCTGGAATATTTCGAGCAATATATGCAAGAAGCTTTTTGGACAGAGAACCTCAAAACAAAAATTCCACGATTGCGTACCATTCCTATCGAAAAAAGCATAACTCTTGAGAAAAATGTGAGCACCTACGATGAGCTACGAAACCTCATCGATAATTCCGGTAGTTTAATAAGCGTGGCAAATTGTGTATGCAAGCAAGCAGAGGACATGAGAGGAAATCCGTGCAAAAAAACCGATATGCGAGAACATTGTTTTCAATTTCGGTCTGCGGCGAAATCTTATGTCGA
>JBHLMB010000505.1:1554-3176 GCA_048938565.1 Promethearchaeota archaeon
CTAAAGAAGAAGCCTATGAAATCCTTGAGAAGGCAGAAGAGGCTGGATTGGTCATTCAACCAGGAAACTCGCAAAGACCATTTGGCATTTGCTGTTGCTGTGGATGCTGTTGCGTAGTTTTTAAAAATCAAAAGAAATTAGAGAAACCTGCTCAATATTTCGCATCTAACTTTTACGCTCAGGTAGACGATGATCTCTGCGTTATTTGTGGCACATGCGTGGATAGATGCAATATAGAAGCCATTACCTTGGAAAACATTGCCGTGATTAATCTTGATAGGTGTATTGGATGCGGTGCTTGCGTGCCTTCTTGTCCAGAGGAGGCAATCTCACTCAAGAAAAAAGACGAAGAGCTCATTCCTCCGAAAAATACGATAGCTACCTATATGGCAATAATGGAGAAAAAAAAAGAATTATCTAACAATTAAAAATTTTCAATTTTATCTAAAAAATGATTTTTATTTTGTATCCTACATAATTAAATTTAATAGTTAAAACAATAGCTATTAGAAAAAAAATTAATTTTAATGTCAAATAATTCAAGAAAATCGGGCGAATATGTAATGTACTCCTATTCCTATAGCCCAACCTGCCAATGCTACAGCACTTATCGGGATTCCAGGTTCAAAGACTAAGTTTAGGGTTATTAAATATGCCCCGACCACGATATACGCTATAAAATGCAAGACAAAAGTCCATTTCCAGAATTTCCGAATATTTTTTGAATATACATGGTTAATAGCGCCGTGCATGGAAAGACCAATACCTTCTCCAAAAGTAATATGCATTAAGATATCCAAGGGTAGAATGTCAATTAAGACTTGAATCGTTGAAAAGATTAATAATGCAGAAAATATACTTCCGTGAGCAATTAAAGTCCAATTCCAAAACGCTAGCCACTTAGCTCTAGATACAATCTTATAATTTGGAGTATCGTTACCTACTTGTTTCTCTGCGATTTTAACTGCATTTGCTAAAATTATTGTCCAATTATGTGCCACGAGTGCGTGAAATCCTATTAAAATGCTCCATATCAAAACCGGTTCAATTAAAAATATTATTGGGATAGTCAATATGTTTTCAATGGAGAGTTGATAAACACCACCTGCTATGACGGCTCCAAAGAAAACTCCATGTATGATGAGTCCCTTATATGCCGCTTTAACGGATTTTACATAGTAATAGAATGAAAACGCGAAAGCATGCAGGCCTAAAGATGTACTCCAGAATAGTAAATACACCAAGGGTATATCACTAAGCCAAAGTGAATATATTATAATATTGCCTACTATGAAATACGCAATGTGTGCTATCAACATCCAAAAATTAAGCACTTTCAATTTTGCCATATAGGAATGTTTTCTATCTTCGTATTGTGGATATCTTTTCTTAAAGAAATTCGTTTCCTTCTTTAATATATGTTCAAATGTTAAAATTCCTACTACATGAATACCGAATATGATTCCCCACATACCCATTGGCCATCCAAATATTAAATTCTCAGGAGCTGCCATGAAGTTGGTTATGATCAAGATCAAGCTAACGAGACCATAAATCAGAGCGTGATATACTAATAGCGCTCCGAAAAAGGTTCTTTTTGTATATCTGGTCAGATGTCGTGT
>JBHLMB010000506.1:0-3169 GCA_048938565.1 Promethearchaeota archaeon
TAGACCCTGGATCTATACCAACAGCTATTCTTTTCTTAGTTGGATTCTCTACTACTTTGTTAATTCTGATTGTAAATCATTAATTAAGGATTGATTCACAGCCAGATCTTTGTGCGTATATCCTGGAGGGGGAGTTAGAGTTGTGGGTTTTGGGGCACTTGATTTTAAGGTCTCTTTTTCCTTTTCTAAATTATCCTTATCCCTCTTTGCTTGATTTACAATATCCTCCGTTTTTCCAATTAAAATTTCGTCTTCCTGTATTTTATTTTTGAGCCTAATGTTCTCAGCTTTTAATTGCTCAATTCGGCTCATAAAATCTCTAATTATGGACACACCATCTGGGCCTTCTTTTTTATCGCTCCACATGTTAGCAAAATCCCTAATTTTATCGTTTCCATTTTTCATTTGTTCTTAACCATCCTTGGTAAAGCTATTAAAAATTGGAAAAGTAAATGCTGATAACTATATTTTTTTCTAATTATTTTGGTTATCAATTTAAATTAAGTGTTTAAAATTATTAATATATTTTTCTATAATATACCTACCTTTTGACTGCATGTATTTATTATATTTATGAGGATTTTATCTGATAGACATTATAGAATAAATAGAAATATACCCTCAATCATATATTAGCGATCAAGTATCGATTAAGAAAAGCTAAAATATTTGAAATAGTATTATGTCAATCCTCTTTCCATTCGATCCTACATCCATAAAATTGTTGAAAATGTTCATAAAAAAAGAAAAAAGAATTTAGTACTTCATTGATTTAACGCGAACTCATTAATTTCTAGGGAAAGCCAATCCCAATCGAAGTCGTCTCTTTTCACGATCACGTTCGGGTAATCTTCAACGGAAACATGCCATTCAACCAATTTCTTGATTATTGTTTCCTTGCTCGTGCTTGGAGGCAGGATCTCGTAGTATTGCTGGCTTTCTCCTACGAGGGTTGCGAGATCGTCGCCATTCTTGAGAGTCCTTCCTATGGGATCTTCCACGAAGTTCAAGTCCCAGTCTCCGTCCTCCCTGATGTAGGCGTAGGAGTGAAACACGACTCCCGTTTCAAGTCTCACGAGCACGTCAATGTTTTCCTCTCCGTCGTTCTCGTATTGAACGACTAATGCTTTTGGTTTTATGTTATCTTTTTCACATTTAGTCTTTTGATTTTTATATGATGTTAAAAATAATGGAATTTAATTTGATCAAGCCACATGTTCAAGAAGGAGTTCAATTCCTTCTTGATTTTCGTATTAACGAGAACGTCCCCGTTCTCGTCCTTGGCATAAACTTCTTGATACATCAGGGGTGCGCTCCTCTGAAAGCTCAACGCCTCTGCCATTTTCATATTAGGAACGATCTTAACTTCCATGTCGGGATCGCACATAACGTCCCCGTTTTGGACGAAATTGTGAGCAATCGCAATGTAATGACACCCGTCTTTCTCGTATAGGTAATCCACGTTCAGGTCGTCAAACCCATTTCTTTTGAATTTAAGGGCTTCTTTTTCCTTGAGCTCGTCAAGATCGATCATTTCCATTAATTTATTGTAAATAGTCTCGTATATCGTATGGGCTCACCTCCCGCGATTCTTAAAGTTGTATTGAATCGTTCCTTCATTCTTGCTCGAAATTTCAGGATATTTATTTAACTTTTTTTTCATTTTATCAACTCCATTTTATTGTTTTGGTTAATATCTTTATTGAACACGAGTATTTAAGCGATGAGAGTGAGAAGGATTCCTGAATCACGCTACTAAGGGATTATATTGACAATCCAAGAAGAGGATACTTAGAAATACCTGCGATGCGTCAATTAAAAAGAAAAACAAAAGATCGAAAAGATTTGGCTAACCGATCCCCTTTTCAACAATCCTTATAATGTTTTTAGGCGGGCTTCCTCCCACTCGTGCTGGGCTCAGGTCGAACGCCCTGGGAAAGACGCAAGAAACATCCGAAGGAAAGAAAAAAAGTTAAAAAAGAAAGGGATAATAGAGGGGAGTTTGCTCCTTACTTGCGATAAAAGTAGATCGTGTCGTTTTTTAACCACGCAAGGCGCTTGGTGGCTTCTTGAGAGTCCCACGACGAGCGAGCGTGATATGGATACCCCTGAAACTTGCGATCGAGCGTCCAACCGGCTTCTTCGATCTCTTCCCTCGTGAGAGACATGCTCGCATCGCAAATGTCTTCAAAATCGGTCATGCCGTTTTCGAGTAAATCCCGCTTCAAGCAATTACTTTCCGTCTCGATGTTGGTCACCTCTTCATTTTATTGAATGCTTTATCCTCAAGTAAGGGATCGCGTATTTAAATCAAGGGAGCGTGTCGGTTTTCTATCGATCTTTCTCTCGCTCTTGTTTTTTTTTTCGTTGGCTTCGAAGGCAATCCAACCCCAAAACACTCCCATCAGGAAGACCGCGGAGCCAACGACCGCAAGCAGGCAAAATTGCGCTCGAAGGGCGTGTTCAACGAAAGTAATTACTCCCGTTGAAGCTTGATTCTCGACCGTGATCCCCCAAAGGACGCACTGGATCGATAGGACGAGCGCAAGGGTTGCGAGAGCCAGGAAACCAGATCGAATCAAGTATGTTTTCAGATAATTCACTTTGAATTTCAACTCCTAATAAATCTCATGTCAATTACCTGGTCGATGCTAATAAAGAAAAAAATGAAAGATGTCCCATTTAGGAACATAGTTGCAATGAAATTATAACGCACGAGAACAAGTCCGATCCTTTCATTTTTTCTTGCTTTCGGGATGGTTTGGATTCAGTTGGTTGGCCCTGTTGTCCACGCTTGGCTTATTAGCTGGATTATTTGGATTTTTTGAATCCGATCGGTCGTCGTTTGGAGTTCGCCCCTTTCCTTTTCCCATTTACCATTCACCTCTTTTTATTCTACTTTATCATCCTTTGCCATCTAGTTTTTATTATTGACACATTTTGTATTTTTTTGAATTACATGACATATCATGCTTGGAATCATTTTTAGTTTTTTTACAAGTTCCACTTAGCCGTGGGCAAGCTGTATTTCGAAGCTTTTTCTCCGGATCCCGTAGTGCCAAAAGCAGAAATACTGCTGGTTGACATTGACAACGAAAACGATTATCCCTCTTATCTTCAGAATTTAATTGCCGAAATCGAACTTGGCTTAACGCCGTTTAACACGGAA
>JBHLMB010000507.1:0-3169 GCA_048938565.1 Promethearchaeota archaeon
TATATCTGGTAAATTCTGTATGGATGTAAACGAGAAAGTCTTTTGGAAGATATTATTTCTAAATGGGAGATTTTCGATGTCAGAAAGAACCAAATTCAAGTTACATTTTAATTTTTTGTCTTCACGCCTTTCTTTTGAAGAAAAAACTTTTAACATCTCGAAAGATATATCAGTACCGACATATAAATAGCTTGGTCTTTCCTTGTTTTTTTGTAAGTATGATAAAAAATTAAAAAATAATCCTGTTCCACAACCTATGTCAATTATGAGATTACCGGAGGAAATATTGGTTTTTAATGCAAGCTTATATTTTTCGAATTGTATTTTTGAATACCTATCGTCGTAAAATGTGGATGTGGAATCGTACTTGTTTATGATCTCTTTCTTCTTATCTTGATCCATGCCTAGGATATATCAAAAATTAAAACTAATTTAAGCTTTTTTAAAACCTTACGAGTAAACCGAAGAGTTTTAATTCTAATAATAAATCTTATTAATCACGAAGTTAAATTTATTTTAGTAAGGTAATAGAAATTGTCAAGAAACGAGAATCACCCAAGATTGAAGAATCCCCTAACCATACTGCAAAACGCACAAAATTCCGAGATTTTACTTCGCCTAAAAGATGGTACGGAATACAGGGGAATGTTAAAGGAAATCGACGCTTATATGAATATGATATTGGAAGACGCAACGGAAATTATGGACGGCTCGCCTGTTGCTAAATATAACGAAATCTTTATCCGGGGAAATAATCTACTGTTCATCAAGCCTGACGCTTCCGAATTAATGTAATTTGGCACTCATTTAACATTTTCAACTGATATTATTGAGGAGTATCCCTATTTTGTGATATCTATTCAATTTTATCTTATATTGGAGGAATTCCCTTGAATAACTTATTTGTTTATGGGACGCTTCAGCAAGGGCAAAGCCGAAGCTCGATCCTAAAAGGATTATCGTATGAAAAAGCTAGCATTCTTGGTTTTGTAAGAGTTCAACCTCCCTCGTTAGGGTTTCCTTTTATTCTCGAGAAGAAAGGATCAATTGTAAACGGCGAAGTGTACTTCAATTTACCCGATTCGTTAATAGCTCAAATTGATCTAATTGAGGCTGAAGGAGAATTATATCACCGGATAATGGTTGATGTGAAAGCTGCATCGGGTGCTCAGTTAAGCGCCTTTGTATATTATCCTTCTGATAAATTGATAAGTTCAACAATGGAGAAACACTAATATCATTATTTTATCTTCCGAAAAATGTCTTTACATGAAGCTCGTTGCTTTTTACTACAGCAATGGAAGCTGGACTAGGCGTTGCTTCACCCCTGTAGTTGAACGATGAAAATATCGACAACAAACGCTGGTTGAAATACCACTTGAATCCCTCTAAAAAATATTCGTGCGACCGGACTAGGCCGTTTAAACCGTTATATATCAAGAACTTATCAAACGCATCTTTTCCAAAATAATAAATTCCAGGGCCTCGATAATTGGGAGAAAATCCCTTTACATGATTCTTAGGATCGTTCCATGTTATTTGGTAGATCAATTGATCGAGAGTTTGTGAGTCCCTATCATCTTCGAGAGATCCTATTTTTTTTTTTCTCATTTTTTTTAAAGCTTGGATGTCTTTAGGAATACCCCCGTGGAGACAAAGTATTTTATCATTAATCGTGGCGCATGTGGGGAGAGAAGTGTAAAAATCTTCAATTTCATTGAATTTAATTTGTCCCTTGAATTTGTTCATTAATACTTGGTAGAAGCCATATGACTTGTTTACTTGTAAATTTTCGTGGTTTCCTTTCAATAATATGATATTTTTTGGTTTCAATAACTTCAAACAAGAGACTAATAATAAACACTCCAATTGAAATGGCCCTCTATCAACGAAATCTCCAAGAAAAACGATGTATTCAGGTTTTAACTCATTGGATATGTCAAGGATTCGTAATAAAGACCTCAAATTTCCGTGAATGTCTCCAACAACCAATATCTCTCGTTCAGGATCGCTCTGATTTATTTCCACGAGTATGTGTTCCTTATCAAGTATCTTCTTTGCTTTGTTCAATATTGATGTAACTTCATCGGCGTTTAGCTTGGAAATTTCAAAAGGTTTGCTAATTATTCTCTCTAAAAAAGATTCCGATAACATTTTAATGCTAACTTATTTTGATTCTTCTTAATACAACAAATGTCAGTTTTATTTAAATTTCCTACATTTTATTTGATAAGGTATATGAGGAATGCTCAATAAGATAGAAAATATGCTTTTAAATCAAGATTGATGTAAAATAGGATGGTTGTAAATAATGAGAAGCCCCTTTTAAGTCGAATGATTTCGATTATTGATGAATTTGAAAATCGGCAATTCGAAGAGAATAACAAGGTATATGCTCAAAAAAAGGGAATTGTATACACGCCAAAGAATATAGTTGATTTTATTGTCAATAATGTTATTATGAGATATGTTGAAAACAAATGCATAAATTTAAAAATATTACAAAAAAATCAAGAACCTACTAGGAAAAATTTCGAACACCTTCTTGAAGATAAGATGTTACGGAAAGAATTATGCGAGGTCCTTGAGAATATAAAAATATTAGATCCTTCTTGTGGTTCTGGAAGATTTCTTCTTTCTGTGGCGGAATTCTTATTTCAATTTCTTAAGATTGCTTGTCCACAACGCTCAGAACAAGAACTAAGAAAAAATATCCTTGAAAAATCACTATATGGTGTTGAAATTGAAAAAGAAGCAAATTGGATATCACAATTACGGTTGATTTATTGGTATCTTTCAAATGAAACGGAATACGACGAGAAGCTAGATGAATTAAACATTATCAATGATAAAACTATACAAAAAATTAAAGAAACAATTCATATCGATTTGAATGTGGATGAAATCGATTATCTGATGGAATTTGAAAGTATTGATAAATTTAGTATCGTTTTAGGTAATCCCCCTTATGTTGAAAATAAAAAGAATAAGGATCAGGCGTATAAGAAAAAACTAGTAAGAACTTTTTATTCTGCATACAAATTATTCGATCTTTCTATATTGTTCATCGAAAAATCATTATCAATCGTAGAAAAGGGGGGATATATTGTATTTGTTTTAACAAATAAGTTTTTGTCATCGGATTATGGTGTTAGAATTAGGAAGCTCA
>JBHLMB010000508.1:0-3164 GCA_048938565.1 Promethearchaeota archaeon
CTCTTGGCATTTTTGGAAAGAAAGCTGCGTATCCAATAATCCTATTTTTGAGGAATGCAATTGCTCTTGAGGATTATTCCATTAAAATAAAAACATTCGAAGCTTTTACTCAAATCGAGTATGATAAATCTAAAAACAGAAATCAACTTCCATCTTCACTAGTTAAGAAACTTCCTGAACAAGTAATACCAATATCAGGGGATCTTTATTTAATAGAATATTTATTTCTAAATTATAAACCAATGGGCGAAATCTTTCCTGGACTCAAGATAACCTATAGACCATTTGGGTTTTTAAAATGGGAAAGATATTTCGATTACATTTCCGATAAAAAAAAAAAAAATAAGGATTTAATATTATTAGGAACGGGAAATCTGGGTAAATATAGAGTGCTGTTCGATAAAAACATTAGAATTGCCAATAGGGATTTAAAAGTATCTTATTTCCAATACAATGAAAAATTCAAGGATATTTGGGATGTGATTAAACAAGAAAAACTCGTTTTTAGGGAAATCGCTAAAGAACTCACATTTATTTACGATCCTGGCATATTTATAAATATCACCGGGTTGTATTTCTTGACAATTCCCGACTTTAAAACTGATAAATTATTTTGCTTGTTAGCGATTTTAAATTCTCGGGTAATGAACTCGATTTTTTCTTCATTGTATGGCACCTTACATATGTCTGGAGGTTATTTAAGATATAATGGTAGCTATATCAAGCGTCTACCAGTACCTGGGGAACTTCCCAGATCATTATCTTATATGGGAAGAATAATTCAGTTTCTTTCCCAATTAGAATACGACCTACGCTCTATTTCTTATAGAGGCTTCTCTAATTATCCTGAAATAGAAAGTTACCTTGCCTTCTTTGTTAAATTAAATGATGCGATGGTTTATCTTCTTTATTTTGAAAAACTTCATCCAAATGATTACAAAGGACTGAAAACCATCTTATGGTCAACTGAAATGCTTCCTAAAATTGAATTTAAATATTATTTTTACAGATTCGAATTTTCTCTCTTTAAAAATATCCAAGACCCAGAATTGGTGAAATATATGGAAAAGATCAGGGTGTTATATAATTCTTTGAAAAACAAAGAAATAATGCAAGAAATTGCATCAATTACAAAACATTATTAAATATAACTATATTCTGATCATATATAGAAATATAACTAATTTTTAAAAATTAAGTTGATTGAAATGGCACATTTTAAGGATAAATACGTGCGAAACATCATTAAGCTTGGTAATTCTAAAGCAGTAACATTTCCTCAAGAATGGACGGAAGCAGCACAATTAAAGGAAAAATCTGAAGTATCAATGTATCCCATTAATGATAAGATGATAATTATTGCAACACGCGAGGATGACCAGAGAAGAATACTAAGAATCGATCCTATTAAAGAAGGTAAGACGTGGTCCTTAGAGCTTTTAAATCAAGCAATCATATCAGCCTTTAAACTAAATGTTGACGAGATTTATATAAAGTATAACGATAAAATCAAGCAAAACCTTTATGAATTACTGATTAAATTGCGACAAGAAATCATCGCAATAGATTTCAAGGATATCATCGAAAAAAACGAGTTTTATGTTCAATTTTTACTTGATACTTCCAAAACGGATTTAGTAGATGTGCTAAAGGACCTTGCAATGGTGTTTAAAACGATATTTGAATCCATTATCGAAGGATCTAAAAAGGGAAAAGAAATTGAAATTAAGAATTACGATCTTATATTAGCAGAAATAGACAGGAAATATTCTTTAGGAACAAGAATTCTCATAACTGGGCTTTCTGGTTACCATCTCTCTCAAGGGTATCGAAATTTACCTATTATTAGGTTTTTAGGAAATAGGGTTGTATTACTGTATGTAAGAGATTTTATTAACGAATCATTTCGCTTCCTAAAATTACCTTCAGACACCGTTAGGAAATATTCTGAGTTGTTAGAAAAGATACCCAACTTGCTTTTAAATTTGATTAAAAATTTCGATAACATTAGTGAAGAAACCGTGTCAAAATTTCAAGTTGTTCTTTCAGAATTACACGAAGAACTCGAAGATATTGAATACGATCAGAACTATGCCCCCGATTTACAAATAAGGAATATCATAAAATATTACTTGAATGCTTTCTCTAATTTCTTCGATATAGGAATAACGAGGATGATTGAAGGGCTTATCCAAAAAAACGATTAAATATTCGCTAAAAAGGAGAAATATCTATCAATAAAAATATTATTTCAATAAAATTTATAGGAAAAAAAAAGTAAAATCTAATTTTATATTAAATTTCGTCCTTGTCTGTTGCAGTTTTATTGGCTTGAATTTTACGCTCTCGGGTGAATTGTTCGACTGATTTTTTCCTCAAGTCGTTTATCACTTGGGCGCCCCAGTCGAATCTCTCTTCTCGTTCTTTCGACACGACGACGCTCGCATCTCGTTCTTAGACGAAAAAATACCGCTTTCACGCCAAAAAAGTCAATTTTTTCGCCATCCATCGTGCAATATTAATTACATTAAAAAAAAATGCGAATCGTTTTTAGAGGGATTTTGATGTTTTTTTCACCTTGTCATTGACAACTTTTCATCGAGATTTGACCTATAAAAAAAGGATAAAAATAAAATTGTAGCGTTGTTGGGAGCTTTATTTAGCTTTTCTTCTCCTCTCGGCTTCAGTTTTTGGAACGAATTTTTCGGCCTTGTCTGGAGGACAGCCGTGATCGTGCCGTACTTGGCATTCTATCTTGGATTTACTTCCCGGGCACGGAGCACACTTGACTGCTCTCAGCATTTTGATTACCTCGTCGATTTCTTCTCCGAATTCCTCGTCCTCCGTCTCGTCAGCGAGAAAGTCGTCCTCAATATGACTTAAGTCGTACTCGATATCGTCGTAAAGGTCATCATCCTTTTCCGCATCCAAGTCCAAGACTTCGTCTCCGTCCTCATCGACCACTCCCTCGGGAACCTCATCGTCTTCAGGCTCGGGTATAACTTTCTTTTTTTTTGCCATTGAAATAACTCACCTTCGTGCGTTTATATTTAGTTGCAAAACAATCGTGGAAAATTGCATTAATGAGTGATGAAATATTACTCGAAATTCCAGCTACTGTTGGAGTAATAGGAGCAATAATAGCCCCTTGGTTGGCAGCACTT
>JBHLMB010000509.1:0-3164 GCA_048938565.1 Promethearchaeota archaeon
TATTGCTGGTATTCCCTTAATTCCTCCTAAATATTTATCGATGTCTTTCTTTAACTCTGGTACTTGATAATCCTTAAAAGTAGGGGTTGTAATGAATATTCCACCACATAAATCTTCAATATTTTTTATGAATTCGTGGAAATTATTAGCGAAGTGGTATTTTGCTAGGTTACTGATAATAGTATTAGGGAGTGCCACCCCTTCGCGTATCATAGGTTCCAAGCACGAGGCTCTTGATAAGCTATTTAACATTTCTACATAAATGATCATATCCGTAATTTTTTCTCTCACATGTGAGATTTTATCTATACCGTTATATTCTGCTATAGCAACGGCTAAACCTAATTGAACTTCGCTCATGGCTAATCTATAACAAGAAGCGGTGTGTCGATGAGAATAAGAAAAGTTGTACGCCATTGCTCCTGCGTACTGCCATTCTCCACAGAGAAAAACCCTCTCCCATGGAACAAATACATCATGAAATATTATCCAGGACTCGGTTTGAGACCTAACTGGTCTATTAATCGGAAATTCTAAAGGGTTTTGTTTATATCGATATGGACGAACAATTTGTCTTAATCCCTTCGTATTGGCGGGAACGGCAAACGATACGGCATAATCTTTATCTTCTTCCCTCATTCCCCTGCATGGTAAGACAAGAATTTCGTCGCAATATGCGGCACATGTGATATGTCCTTTAGCACCCCGAACTATGATCCCCTTGTCGTTTTTATCCACAACATGCACATAATAATCAGGATGCTCTTGTTCAGGTGAGGATGGATGAAGGCTTCTGTCTCCCTTCACATCAGTCATCGCACAGGCCACGCTTAAATCTTTTTTTCTAACATCATCGTAAAAGCGATTAATTCTATCAAGGTAGGTCTCGTTATCCATCGACCTGCATGTGATTAACACAGCATTAAGACTATCACCCGCCACATCTTTCGTAAATGGTATTATTCCATCCCCTTGTCTAGTTGCCTCAACAATTAAATCGTGTCTTTTTATCAAATCATCAGCGTTCTGGGAAATGTAGTAATGTCTACTGATAGGTTCGCCGGTTTTTGGATGAATTGCCACCGCAAGATCCCTATGCTTCGGATCTTCCGCCATTTCATAATCAATTGCAGAAGTTTCCACGCCTACTTTCATCATTGGATGGGAAGTCACATCCTCTACTTTTTCTCCTACAATCCATACCTCCCTTCCATCTCTTAATCCTTCCTTATATTGTTCTGCGGTTCTTAAACCCATTTATATCATCCTTGTATATATTTAATTGTTATTTTTATCGTATTATCATTCAATCGACATGTTCATTAAAAAGGTTATTTCTTATAGTTCGAAAGTATGATTAAGAAGAATTTTTATAAAATTGGTTATTTATCATGTTTTTAGTTCTATGTCAAATTACACAATTTCTTGTTATTTATACACATATCAATAATTCGAAAAAATCATTCCAATTGAGCATTTAAAACTAATTAATGCTTCATAAGATATTTTTTTAAATATTAGTAAAGCTATTTATGCTCAGAATTTGATGTATTAAAAAAGAAACCTATATTAAAATATTAAAAGGTGATAATTTTGATTGATAAAATTGAAAAAGTTGCCATTATTGGTGCGGGTACGATGGGTTCAGACATTGCACTTCTTTTTGCCATCCATAATTATGATGTAGTTGTTTGCGATATATCACAAGATGTTTTAGATAATCTATTTGAAAAACTGCGCATTACATTGGATCAACTATATAAAAGAAAGATTGCAAAAAAATATTACAAATTGCTAAAAAAAAAAATAACATTCACTACAGAAATCGAGGAAGTAAAGGATGTAGATTTTGTACACGAAAATATTGACGAAAAGTTGGAAGAAAAGAGAAAAATTTTTCAGAAACTTGGACAACAACTACCTGATGTGGTTTTAGCCACTGACACATCAAGTCTCAAGGTTTCTGATATTGCTGAAGGATTACAAGCTTCAGATAGAATCGTGCTAATGCATTATTCAAATCCTCCAATTACTAGCGATTTGGCCGAAATAATGAAAGGAAAGGATACTTCCGAAGAAATTTTGAGAATAGTTACTGAACTAGCAAAAAATATCGGAAGAACTCCTGTAATTGTAGGAAAAGACATGAATGGTGCTGTAATGAATAGGGTCTTATCAACCATCAATAATGAGGGTCTATGGGCTCTTCAAAACGACGAAGGTACGAAAGAAGAGATAGATGCTGCGTTTTATAGGATTGGAAACTTCAACTTGGGATTGACAGGAACTATTGATTTGGTAGGAATAGATATTGCCTTGGATGTAGGTATTAATTTAGCAAGGGCGTATGGAAAACGATTTGGCCCCCCAATCAGACTTGTAGTAAATAAAGTGAAGGAAGGACGACTTGGAAAAAAAACTGGATTAGGTTTTAACGATTGGAGCAAGGGAAATCCTATAGTAGATAAAAATGTGCGTGGCAAGTACGACGAAAATCGAATTCTCGCTGTTGCAGCGAACGAAATTTTTTGGATGCTTGAGGATGAAATTAGTGATATTAAAGAAATAGATCAAATTCTAAAACTTGGATTTCGCTTAGATCAAGGTTTATGCGAAAAAATAGATTCCATCGGGTTAGATAAACTATTTAATATTTTGAATGAACTTCATAGTAAATATAAATTAGACCTTTACAAACCTTGTAGCTTTTTTGAAGATTATATAAAGAAAGGCTGGACGGGGAAAAAATCTGGAAAAGGTTTCTATACATATCCATTATGATAAAGAAACAACATTTAATTCGTTTATCAAATAATTTCTATTGATCTTATCGAGTAAGTTTTAAATACTGTCTAAGGCATCGTTAATGGCTTTAATGACCTTCTTACCGAATTCTTGGGGAGAAAAAATTCCATAATTTTTTAACATACTCGTTATTCGTTCTGTCATAAATCCCATACCCTCCATTGTTGTCTTGAAATACACATCAATGTTAGTTCCGCTTTTAATTGGAACGAAATATAGTTCCACATGGACAAATATTTTTGCTCCCCCTTTCATTCTATATTCGTATTTAGCAATTTTTATCCTTTTCTCAGTCTCTTCTTCCGAAATTTCAACCGTGCCAGGCTTAAATTTTAAGTTTTCAACCTTTAGTAGGTCAA
>JBHLMB010000025.1:0-12647 GCA_048938565.1 Promethearchaeota archaeon
CGCTTGTTTTCCTTTTTCAAACGCATTATTTTTTTTTGAATGTCAGCAATCGTCAAGATTCATCAAAAATACTGAATTGATTGATATTATGATCTTTAAATACAATAATCTATAAAAAATAGTCGGTTGAGGAAAATATAGATTAAACGAAATATTTTGGAATTGTTAGCACGAAATTACTTCCTTTTTGGTAATTTCCTTTAATTCTATCTTGAACCCAGATCTTGCCATTTAGGGTCTTTACAATTTCTTTAATTAAAGACAATCCTAAACCCATTCCCTTGCCCCCTTTATCTTTTGAATGTCTGAGAAAGATGGCCTCTTTGCTTGAGTTTGGTACCCCTATTCCATTATCAATAAATTCAATCTTTACAAATTGTTCATTTTCTATGAATTTTTCAGAAATTTTGATGGTAATTTTAACATGTTGGTTATTATTGTATTTTATTGCATTAATTAGGATGTTTTCGAATATAATTTTCAAGAAATCTTCTGAATGTAATTTCATATCATTATCGACTAATTTGAGTTTGATTGATAGATTTTGAGTGTTGTATACCTTTTTTATGTAGTAGATCGTCTCATTGATTACTTTTAATAATTTCACTGGTTTATGATCAATTTTATTTTTCCCTACTTTATCGAATCGTTGCTTGCTTTGGAATAATTGATGTCCTCTCTTGATTTGTTCGTTCATAATTTCCAATAAGTTTAGTATATCAGAATATTTATTTGAATTGTCAACATAATGAGAACATAATTCTGCTGACATGAATATTTTTGTAAATATGGTTTTCATATCGTGAATGTAAATATCACGAAACAAGTTCTTGATTGAATTATTATTGTGCTTTTTAAATTCGTTTTTTACTTTTTGTACAATCATTTTAAATCTATTTTTAAATACATGTATTATTTGTGTACACAAATAATTATATATTAAATAAACACATAAATTTGTGTATATATAAACTTTTAGTATGCTAACAAAAAAAATGCATTTTATATGTTTAATAAAAAGGTTTATTCTAGTGGTAAATATAATTTGAAAGTAGTACCTTTTCCAAGGGCGCTTTCTACTTTTATCCAACCGTTATAATCGTTAATGATTTTCTTTACTAAGAACAAACCAAAACCAGTACCTTTAGAACCTTTAGTTGTGAAAAAGATCTTATGGATGAGCTCTTCCGGAATACCCGTACCCGTGTCTTTAATTGATAAACAAGCGAGATTTTCTTCAGGTTGTTTAGGATGCCTTCTTTTCGATACCATTTCTGTTGTAATAAATATTTTTCCGCCTTCTGGCATTGCATCTTTAGCATTGATTATGAGATTCAACAATATTTGCTCCATTTTTCCAGGATCAACTAATATGTCTTTTAAACCTGCATCTAAATCAAGCTGAATTTCTATTTCGGAATGCTTGCTCTGCTTAAAAAATAAATTTACTAATTCAATTATCTTGATAATTAATTTATTTAAATTTATCGGTTGGATTGCCTCATCGTGTAGAGAAGATTTTCTATATATGTTATATAATTGCTGAACTAACCGTCTTGCTGAATTTGTAGATTCTATTATTTCTATCAAGTGTTCGTGTAGTTTAGTATCTTTACTATCTATTTCTGATAGTGCCATTTCAGCATTTCCCTTGATAATTGTTAACATATTATTAAAGTCATGGGCAACTCCGTTAGATACCACGCTTGCTTCTTTTAATTGGTTTTCTACTCTTTTATCTTCTATATTCTCTATGATTTCATATTCTTCGTTGCCTTTTATGATGATACGCTGGTATGAGTTAGATATACCCAAGATATCCGTTTTTCTAAACTTGGTCAAGGGAAATAATGATAAGCTTATTATTTTTAATCCACTGATTGCACCATTGATGCTTGTTATAAACTCAACAAAAGTATCAATGTCTTTTCTTTTTAGCCATTTCATACTAATAACAATTCTAAGCCCTTGAAACCCTTTTTTGAGAGCTTGTTTTAGATTATCGGAATATGGTACTTTTTTTGAAGTAAATGTGCCACTTTTTTTGAAAAAGATATCCTTATAGTACATTTGCTTAAATTGCCCCTTTTTTACGACATTTTTAAAGCCCGGGATGAAATTTTGTAAACCTTCTGGTCTATCTTGTTCTGCGTTGATAATTAGGATTTGCTCTTCTTTTTGTAATCCCTCTTTAATAAATGAAATTACGATTTCCAAGCAATCTTGCGCTTCTTTATAGAAATAGCATAGGTTCGTTCCCAAAGTTATTGAATCAAATAAATTTGTCCTATTATTATTTCCTTTTGAATCTGAAATCATGTCTTTTTTTACACAATTATATGATTTAATAAAACAGTAAATTATATACATATAAATGTTTACGAATTATGATCTAAATCATATTGTTTTAGGGAATTGCTCTATTTTTTATTTTAAAACAATTTTTAAACTATTATTTTTTCAAATAATTTTATGTAGTGCAATTAAAAGTTAAAGGAATAATATGAAGGAATATGGAATAATATATAATCCCACGAGTGCTGGTGGCAAATCCAAGACCAATATCGCTCTTGCATATAAGTATTTTAATGAGCTTTCAGTATCTTACGAACTTTTTCAATCAAAACGCTCAGGCCACGCTATTGAGTTAGCATCCAAACTTGTTAAAAAAGGGTATAAAATAATCGGTGCAGGAGGCGATGGAACATACAACGAAATCTTAAATGGGGTGATCAAAGCTAAAGCCGAGCAACCTTGTGGATTTATTCCAATGGGTAGTGGAAATGATATTCCCCGTGCGATTGGCATCCTTCCTGATATCAAGCGCGCTTGTGAGATAATTGCAGAAGGATACTCACGCTAATTTGACATTGGATTCGCCTTGACTGATAAGGGGATTCAAAGATATTTTTTAGGTATTGGATCTCAGGGATTTGATGCAGAAGTTACTAAAAGAACAAATGAAAGCGTAAAAGGCTTGATGGGAACGCGAAACTATGTTTTAAATGTGATAAAAACGATTTTTCGATGGAGAAACAAAAAAATAAGAGTTATTATGGATGAAGACGAATATATAGGCCCTGCAAATCTGATTGCAGTTGGAAACGGCCCAAGTTACGGCGGTGGTATGTATATCTGTCAGAACGCTAGAATTAACGACGGAAAATTTCACATAAGTGTTGTTAATAAGAAAAAATTTAGATTATTACGAGATTTTAACAAAATGTATAGTGCATCTGCCATTCCACATCCAGGAATTAGCGAATATGTCAGTACAAAAATAAGAATAGAAATGAAACATGGAGAAGAAAAACCTTACTTGTGTCAAGTAGATGGGGAGATATTAGAAAACATTCCAGTTGAATATCAGGTTATAAAAAATGGGCACGAATTAATTTGCCCTAAGACTGACGAGGTTGCAACGGTTTTTAAAAAAAAATACGGAAGATATTATTACGAATAATACTATTGGTCTAATATTCTTATTAAGGATATTATCCATACTTCTTTGAGATGTCAACAAAAGCCTCTGTAAAAGATTTGACTTGCCCCCAAGTCAATCCATAGGTGTTAAACTTCATTTCTTTTGAAATTCCAGGAGCCATTCCAATGATTCCCTTTTCTTTAAACTCTTCTCTTACAAAGAATCCCCTTCTTGGATGGGTTTTTGCTACTTGAGCAAAATGGTTTGTTTTTATCGATGTTAAGGGGTGAATTTTAGGTAATTTTCCAAGTATTTCGACTCCTTCTATTGTTTTTATGGTATCAATAACATAGTTGATCTTTTTTGATTCTTCTTCAACTGCCTTTTTTTCCGTCCTTTTTACAACAGAAGGAAAGCTTGCCATTAGTGTAATTAAAGGAGCACCATACACAGGAGGACATCCCATTACCGTACATATTTTACTTGGGAACGATTTTAAAGATAAATTCCCCTCAATTTTTGATAATACTTCCACATCATCTACATACTCGTTCCTAAATCCGAGCAAACCTATAGGGCCTGATGCAGCCATAGACTTATGACCACTACAAGAGATAAAATCAACGCAATCTTGCTTGCAATCGATAGGTAATACACCCCCAGAATAGGCTGCGTTTAACAAAAAAGGAATTTCCTGAGCTTGACAAATTTCTCCAATAGGTTTAGGATTGGTATAGTTACCGTATTTATAATCAACATGAGTTAGAATAGCAAGCAACGGTAACTGCCCTTCTTCTTTTTTAACATTTTTTATAATAGTTTCATACTCAACCGCATCTATTGAATATTCAGGATCTCCTGAATTTGGAACTTCTCTTACTTTCAAATTATTTGCTTCTATTGCTAGATAGGTCGTGTAATGAGCGTTGCTATCCACTACAACGGTTTTTCTTTTTGGAAATTTCTTCGCCAATACTCCAATTGCTATTTTTTTCGCTTCTCTGGCGGCTCCCGTGAGTAATATCTTATCTATGTTAAAAAATTTAGCTGCGTCTTCTAAAAAACCATTTACTGGGGGATTTTCTATCTTATCTATTCTTCCTTTTAAACAGTTATCACATATACTATAGCCATCGCCATAAGCGATCAAGGACTTATACGCTTCAGAAGTTAAAATGCCACCTCTTTGAATGGGATGGATGTTTATGTATTCCTCGTTAATGCTTCTCGTGAGATTAGAGTATTTTTGAACCAGTTCGTTTGAATATTTAAGATTTGTCAAGTTCAATACCAGATATACGATTTAATTTAGTGTATTTAAAATCATTAATAAATTTTCATATAATAAACATACAAGTACAAATTTACGCTTGATTCTAGAAAAAATATCTCTCAATCTAAAAATCCATCAGTAATACTCTTAGATTTATGAGGTTATATTCGAAGATAATAGTTCTTTGATAATGGTCAAGAGCTTTTTTTCGTTTGAATCGTTTCCATTTAACTCTGTATAACCTCTATTGAAATATTCCTTTACCCTTGTTGGCATTACCCATCCAATCAAGTTTCCAAATAAAAATATCATCAGAAAAGGTATTTTCAAAAGGGCTACTCCAAAAGATAAAGTTGATCCAAGATACCAGCCTCCTTCTGGAGGAATGAAAAGACTCAGAGATATATTAATCATACTTGCAAGAACAGAATAAGAAAGAATTAAGTACCTCTTCTTTACCCAAGGAGTAATACTTGCGCTCTTTATCGAACGATAAGTATTGACGGTGGAATAAAAAAACCATCCATTTACTATTATCGAGTTAGATATTACTGTAATTTCAAAAACATAGTATAAAGAAACTTGGGTTTTGGTGATTTCTACTACTTGAGGAATCATAAAGTGATTACCTATCCTCAAGAGAAAGTCAATCACCCTCAAAACAATAAAAAAAGCGAGAACTACGAGAAAATAGCTACTCTTGTCTTTATAAAATGTAGACTTGACAAAAAGTATCATTAAAATTAAAGGTGTGTTCGTATAGATTGAATATATGAAATGCGGTATTTCAAAAACAACAAAAAGATAGTCTACAGCAATGAGATAGAAAAATACAGATATATATACAACATTCCCAGCTTTGATTTTTCTTGCCTTTACTAACAAATATGATGCTATTGTTAGGACAATTGGAACATAAATCAAACTGAAAATAAATTCAATCAGGGTGGCCATTGTACAAGCTAAATTTTTGTGTAATATAATAAATAAAGTGTGTTAAATATTTAATCATAGCTATTATTTTATCTTTTTTATTATTATTCTAGCTAATTATTAGCATAATGATGCCAGATTTGTACAAATTAATATGCTATTATAAAATAGTTACATAAATAAATATTAAAATTTTTTTTAAACAAAGCATTCCTTAAAATGACTAATTATTAAACAATGAAGATGAAAACTATGGCTGAAAATATACAATTCATCTATAAAGAAGAATACTGGTTCATTAGTGCTTTTTTAAAGACATCAAGGCGATCTGACGACAAGAAAAACCCAAGCATAGATGGTTATGAGAAAAGCAAGGAGATTGAAGCATTATTAATAAATAAATTAAGCAATTTAAAGGACGAAGACATTTTTAAAAAGGATCTCAAAGATGATATATTGGAATTGGCAAAAAATGTTGCATTAAAATGCACTTGGAAACCGTACATGACAAATTTCCCCTATAATGACGAAAATAGCGAAAGAAGTTATGATACTTTGGGATTTTTTCAATTTGATGTGGAGTATTATAAGAACAATCCTGAAAGAAAAAAAACGATACGCCCAATGCTCATCCAACAGATTCCATATATTGTATTAAACGAGCTGAAAAAATTTGGAAGTATGGAAGAGAACAGGAGCATTTTATTTGATACTGAGAGCCCAATATATATCTTCGTGACTTCAGATAAAACAACTCCCACTACAATCAATTGGGATCCTGATAATATAGACAAATACAAGAAAGTTATTTCTTATTGGACAGAAATCTATTCTGGTCAATGGGAAGACTATTCAGTAACTCTATATGATAGGAGAACAGAGAATAACCTTTCAAATCGCTTGTCAGAACTTCACTTTATTCGTCGAAATTCGGGTTTTATTTTCATGGAAGAGCAAAACTACATCAATTTCTTCGAGTCTTACATGAAAAAATGGGTTCTGGATCCAACGCCTAAAATAAGAGCGGTATTGTTTGCGTTCAGGACGATTAACGAATCCCTCGATCTCTTGTTTTTAAAGTCTAATTTAGATGTATTCATGAAGTTAGAAACCATTGAGGCGAAGATAAAGAACCTCCGGCTTTTGAAAGGCATGATTCAAACTCAACTAAGCGCCATCTATAACGAGTTAGATTACAATCGGAGACAACATTACACGAGCGTGTTAGAGCACCTGATAAACGAGTTTGGGCTGAGAAACATTGAAGAACGAGTAAATGGCAAGTTCACTACAATATACGACGCAATGGAAGAACTATACAAAAAGAAAAACGCCGAGAACCAGAAGAGAACTGAAAAAGGTTTAAACTTGTTAAACTTGTTGTTTGGAGCAGGAATACTTGGAGATTTAGCAGGTGTACTAATGATAGCTTTTATGTTAAGTGAAAACGATCCTTATGCCGTGGGATTAAATGCCATTGTAGGAGGATTTATCATGGCCATACTAATGGCTACAATAGTGTATTACGCACACCTGAAGTTTAAAGCAAAGGAACAGATCATAGGAAAAACGGTAGACGGTGTAATAGGAGATGGAAAGGGAAGCATAGTGTTAATTCGACGAAGATACCCTCCTTTTAAGGACTTTCTCGCACTTCCAGGAGGGTTTATTGAAAAGGGTGAAAGCCCTCAACAAGCGTTAAAAAGGGAAGTGAAGGAAGAGACTAATTTGAACGTGCGAATAATTGGAAAGATCGGCGTTTACAACGAAGAAGGAAGAGATCCTCGAGGGATTATTCATTCAACGGCTTTTAAATGTGAGATTTCAGGTGATTCTTCCGAAATGAAAAGCGGAGACGACTCGAAACAAGTAGGCCTTTATTCCTTAAACGACTTGAAAGATGTTAGTTTGGCTTTTGACCACAAGAAAATCATCAAAGACTCAGGTCTTCTAAAATAAAAACTCATTATTTTTTTATTTTAATTTATTTTCAAATCCATATCATGTAATGTTATTATTTTTGATATACAAAATTCAAAAAAAAAGAAAAGCAATGAAAAATAATCCGCTAATAATACCAAGTCCAATAACAGGTAAAACACCCCAAATTCACGAATCTGTTTTTATCGCTCCTACTGCAACAATTATAGGGGATGTAACAATCGAAGAAGGATCAAATATATGGTTTGGGGCAGTCGTTAGGGCTGATTGGTGTACGATACAAATAGGAAAAAATACGAGCATCCAAGAAAATGTAACAATTCATTCAGAACGAAATACTATCGTGTCAATCGGTTCTAATTGCATTGTAGGCCACCATGCCATGGTTCACGGGCCTTGTGTTGTCGAAGAGGGTTGTCTCGTAGGTATAGGGGCGAATTTATTGCATAATTGCACGCTAGGAAAAGGATCGCTTCTAGCAGCGGGAGCCGTACTTGTAAATAAAACAATTCCACCAAGAAGCTTGGTTATGGGGATTCCTGCCCAAATTAAAAAGAGTTTTCCTAATGAAAAACCTTTAAAAGGTACTGAAACTTCGGGAGAATATGTCGAAAATGGACAATATTTTAAAAAATATTTCTCTAAATCAGGAGATCCATAAAAATTATTCCAATTTTATATATCTTCTTATTTATTCTTTACATACTTTTTTCATTATGTTTAGCATAAATTTAAATTAGGTTAAAAGATGAACATTTTAAGAAATTCTTTAGAGTATGACATAGATGTTCCAATCCTATGATAATATCATAAACTTAATTATCCGAAAACAATGAAAATAGTTTCGATAAAGTCTTTAGCGAGTTTTTTATTAACTTGTTTGGGATTTATTGGATTTTTCCGCCATCTTTTCAACTTTTCTATTAATCCTTGATCAACCAATCTTTCCAACCTTTCTTTAGTTAAATTATTAAATATCGATTTTTAATACTCATATATAGATTATTTGTATTAAAAAATAATTTCTTTTTTTCATTAATTATTTCTTAAGACCGTGAAAGGTAAAACGCTGACGAAAAAGATAATCTAAATGCCGCATATGGAGGTGGATATATAGCAGGACTTAGTCATAACATTCTGAATGCACCATGGAAAAATATTTTATTTTTTAAAAATGCCATGCATAAATAGAAATTATCTGGTAAATTTCTAATAATATAGATCTTAAAAATCCAATTCCTATCTTTTTAAAAATTAATATAGAAATAGTGAGAGAAATGGAGAAAAAACTGGACGATATGACTAATGAAGAATTAGGAATGCTTTTTCCTATAATTATTGTAGAACCAAATCCAGAATGGAAGTCATTGTACTCTAAAGAGAAATCTCTCATAGAATCCATTCTGGGTTCTCAAAATATAATCCGAATAGAACATATTGGAAGTACAGCGGTTCCAAATTTGTGCGCCAAACCAACAATTGATATTCTTTTAGAAATAACCGATAAAATCAATCCTGTTTTAATAATTAATAGATTTAAAAAAATTAATTATCATTTCATTTCAAAACCAGAAAAACTACCACCACACATGATGTTTGTGAAAGGGTATACAATTAATGGATTTGAGGGTCAGGCTTATCATATTCATGTTCGATATAGCGATGATTGGGACGAGATTTATTTCCGTGATTATTTAATCCAACACCCCTCAGTTGCGGCAGAATATGCCCTGTTAAAACAGAAATTAGCTACTGAATTTAGAAATGATAGGGACATATATACTGAAAGGAAATCTAAATTTATAAAAAAAATTACATTGCGTGCAAGAAAAGAAAAAAAATAAAAACAATCCAAATAATATCCTGATCTTTCTAATTGTAATTTAAGAGCAAATACATTTATCAGCTTTATCTATATCAATGATATTAAAAGAAAGATCTAATAAATTCACCATTAAAAGTTTATTTTCGAGGTTAGGCAAGCCTAACGCCGTTTTAATGACTTCTAATGCTTCAAGAATACCTAGGATGCCCGGAGTCACGCCAATAACAGGCAAAGGAGTACTTGAAGGATTTTTACTCTCATTTTCTCCGGGTAAAGAGAAGATACATTGATAACAGGCGCTTTTTTTTGGATTTATTGTCATGATTTGCCCATAAAAATCTTTTATTCCCGCAATGACACATTTTAAATCGTTTTCTATTGCCGTATGATTGACCAAGAATTTAGTCTTGAGATTATCGCTACAATCGACAATAAAATCATGGTGTCTTATGTGTTTTTTAATCGTTTCAGCATTAATATATTCTTGATGAGCATTGATTTTTACATTAGAATTTAACCTACCTAAGACTTCTTGAGCCATGTATACCTTGGGTTTATCTACTTGTGTTTCATTGTATAATACTTGTCTTTGAAGGTTTGAAATTGATACAACATCGTTATCAATTATCGTGAGTTCCTTTATGCCCGCAGCAACCATATACAATGCAAAGGGTGAACCCAACCCTCCTGCGCCAATTTGAAGGATTTTTAATTCAGATAAGAGTTCCTGGCCATTTTCTCCAATTGAGGGAGATAATATCTGTCTGGAATATCGCATTTTATCTTGTTCACTGACCATTATTATCATCTAATTATTTTTTTTAATTTTTAATATAAATTCTTCAAGTTCTATGAGAACTAACCCAAAATTTATGTCCTTATGCAACAAAGTTGCCACGATTAAGCTTTCGTTGATTCCTAAAGCAAGAATCTGATAATTATTAAATTCTACAGTTATATGTCTAATTCTGGGACTTTTAATAGATTCAAGAGCCATTTCCATTCCCTTGTATAATGTAGCCACCATTGCTCCAAATTTACGGTCGTCAATGTCAATAGGCAAATTTGAGATTACAATAAGACCATTATGATTTACAACAACAGTCCCGATGATGTCGCTACCAAACTGTTCTAATCTAGAGAGTCCTTTAGCTATTTCTTCAATGTTTTTTGCAATCATATAAATAGGGAAATTCACTCGTTCTTATAAAAAATAAGCGAAGTACATATAAAAAAGGTTAGGTTTCTTTTTTATTTCTTACTGATAATTAGTGTTTAATGCATTGAGATTATTATAAAGTCTAATAAATCAGTATCTAACAAATATATTTTATAATTTTAGATATTTCCATTTCTGATATCTTCAATGAATCGATCAATCAAACGGCGAGCAATACTTATCTTTGGAGGTAATACAGGCATTTCATCTGCTCCGAACCAACTGGCGGATGTTATTTCTCGACCGTCTGGAATAATAGTTCCACTAGCATATTCTGCATTAAAACCCATCATTAATGAGTTTGGAAATGGCCATGGTTCGCTGTTTACATAGCAGATATTTTTTACATTTATACTTGTTTCTTCCATAACTTCTCTTTTAACTGCTTCTTCTAGGCTTTCTCCAGGATTAACAAAACCAGCAATAATACTGTAAAGGCCCTCTGGAAATTTTGCGTTGTGAGCAAGCAGGATCTTGTTTTTTTTCCTTACTGCCACGATAATAGATGGAGATAACCTCGGAAAATCAAGATAAGCGCAGGAGGGACACTTTTTACCATATTCAACCCCACTTAATACCGTTTTGCTTCCACATCGTCCACAATACATCGATTTTTGATACCAATCAATTAATTCAAACGCAATTGAAGAGATTTTCCATAAGCCTTTATCGATTTTATGAGCTAATTCCCATAATCCCATAAAACAAAAATTATCACCTAAGATAGAATCTTCAAAAATTTCCATTGTATTTAGAACACCTGCAAAGCATTGAATTTCTCCAATAGTTCCAAACAGAATTGAGTATTCGATATGATTTTTTATTTCTATAATTTTATTTTGGTCTAAATTAGCTATGGATTCATTTAAAAATAAAGGAACTTGAACCATTGAGTCATTTGTGTTGACTAATAGTTTATTTTCTAAAAAAAAAAAGCCGTAGAAAGTCTCAGTCAATGATTCTTCCTTTAAAATATCTGAATATATGAAATCTAAATACATTGCACTTAATTTTTTAATTTGCTGTTATTGATAAATAAAAGATAATAATTATAAAAATAGCGATATTATGTATTAGGGCAATTTATCTATAAAAACCAGGATTTCCATTGAAAGCCCTGTGCCGATTTCTCCAACTAGGCTGTCTTAATTTCGCAGTTGCTCCGAATCCGCAAGAAGCACAAACTCCCTTGCTCCTATGATAAGAGTGTTTTCCACATCTCCTACAGGTTTTATGCGATGATGCCTTGTTTTTCTTTCCCTTACTTGGTGTTCCTTTTCCCATCTAATCAACTCGTTTAAAAATCATCAATTTCTTGTCGGTGCATTAATTTGTCCTCGTCAACATCTTCAATCTCGGAAAGGATGATCTTCTCACGGTCTTGACCAATGAAGATGATCGAGGCGCCCCTGATCATTACTGTCCCCAAATCCTTGCTACGTTTTCCGCCCCTTCCAAAATAAATTTCCTTGGCGTCCTTAACAACGAGATTCATATAATTATCAAAACGCACGAGTTTTCCAGTAAGGTATGTATTCCAAATTTTAAGCTTGATTCTTACTTCAGGCTTCAATATGGCTTTTGAAAGTGTTCTTGAAATTGTTGGTTGAGACATTATGATCATAATCCAATCTTATAACCTTAAAAGTGAAAAAAAAAATAAATACTTTACTAGTAGCTCCTGTAATTTATTATGGTTTTTTATTACATATTTTCTTAGAAGGTTTTAAACTGCATTATTTCAATCATTCTATGTCATTGATAAACAATATCAAAATAAAATTTTTAACATCTGTAAGATTACATTAGGATAAAAAGAATGATTATTCACGATTTCTTTTTTTAAATTAAGGAAAATGATTCAAGATGGGGAGAAGAGCTGGTAGAAGATGGGTGTCTTACCCTCCAAATAATTCGTATTTTTCTGATATCAAACCAATGGGAGATAGTGTAGTACTCACGATGGCAGAATTTGAGTCTTTACGCTTAAAACACTACTTTAACTTGAATCAGCAAGATGCTGCGAAAAAAA
>JBHLMB010000510.1:0-3140 GCA_048938565.1 Promethearchaeota archaeon
AATGCATGTAGTGATTTTAGCAATATTTATGCAGATATTTCTTTTGGTGGCTTAGGTTCGGCGGAAAAATTTACTACGGTTCTAACTAGGACTCAGAAAGGGGTTGATATCTTAAAAAGAGTAATTGATGCTGGAAAAATAAGAAGTCTTGATTTAAGTGAAGGAGAAATATTAAAGATGAAGAAGTTAATCATACAATTTTCACTCTCAAAATTAAAGCGATATAATAATTTAATAAAAAAAATAATGTGAGTAAAATAATTGAACTAAAAAATAAAAAAGGTCATGGTATTAATTTAAATTCTGAAATAATTAGTGAAATTGACCTCAATTCTTTATTGAGAAGGTGCTATCAATGTGGAGTGTGTTCTGGAGTATGTCAAATTTCAAAGGTTCAAAAATATACGCCGAGTCGTATTATTCAATTAATATTGGAAGGTTTCGAAGACAAGGTTCTTGAAAGTGGAGTTCTATGGGATTGCTTAACCTGTAATACATGCCTCCAGAAATGCCCTCAAAATATTAATTTTGCTGATATCGTGAGAATTGGCCGATATAAAATGCAAAAATATTTCCACCAAAATCCAGACGATTATATTGCTCATAAAGGTATATACACGACTATATCAGAAATAATGTGTCAAGAACACATTAAACCAAATAGAGATCTTTCCTGGGTGCCCAATGAATGTAAAATATCTTATGAGAAAGGTGAGATTTTATATTATGTTGGATGTTTACCTTATTTTAATTTTGAATTTGATAAAATCAATCCGATTGCTGAAAGTACTATAAGAATAATTTCTCTAATTGAAAATAAAGAAATCCTTATACTCAAAGAAGAAGTCTGTTGTGGGCATGATCTATACTGGGGGCAAGGAAAAATCGAAGAATTTCAAAATCTAGCAAAAAAAAACCAGAAAATGCTTCAGGAGGCAGGTGTTTCTACCATAATAACTGCTTGTGCGGAATGTTACAGATCTTTTAAAATTGATTATCCAAAATATATCGAAGGATTTAAGGATAAATTTCAAATCTATCACATTATTGAATATGTTTATGAAAAATGGAAGGACGGAATTATAGAATTTGCTCACCCGAATAAGAAAGAACGAATTAAATTTACATTTCATGATCCTTGTAGATTGAGTAGATTTTTACCAGGAAGTAATGAAATCTTAAATCAAAGTAGAGAAATTTTTTTTGAATTTAGAAGATTAGGATACGAATTCAATGAGATGGAACATAATAAAGAAAATTCATTATGTTGTGGTGTAAATTCTTGGATGAATTGCAATGAAAAATCCAAGGCTCTTCGCTATATGAGAATGTTAGAAGCCAAAACAGCAGGATCATTAATGCTAACCGCCTGTCCTAAATGTCTTATCCATATGAAATGCATTCAAAATGATTATGATAATATTGCTTCAATAGAAATACAAGATTTTTCTGAATTTTTAATAAAGCACATTAAACTCATAAAAAATGGTGAAAAATAATGGAGGGTTCTGTATTAGTAATTGGAGGAGGAATAGCTGGAATCCAAACATCTTTAGACTTAACTGAGTTGGGATTTAAAGTATATCTTGTAGAGGAAACTCCTTCTATTGGAGGCCGCATGGCCCAACTTGACAAAACTTTTCCAACAAACGATTGTAGCCTATGTATATTGGCACCAAAAATGGTTGAAGTATACAGAAATCCTAATATTGATTTAATGACCTATCACGAGATTCAAAAAGTTTCAGGAAAAGCTAGTAATTTTAAAGTAGAGATATTAAAAAAACCCCGTTATATCAATGAAAATCTCTGTAAAGGATGTGGGGAATGTTCCGCTAAATGTCCAAAAATAGAAGTTCCAAACATTTTTGATATGAATCTTGGTAAACGGAAATCTATTTATATTCCATTCCCTCAGGCAGTCCCTCCAATATATGTCATAGATCCCGAATTATGTTTAAAATTAACTAAAGGCGTATGTGGAGTTTGTCAAAAGGCTTGTTCTGCACAAGCTATTGATTATGAACAAAAACCAGAGATAATAAATATTAAAGTTGGAGCTATAGTTGTTGCAACGGGATTTGATGTAATGGATGATAAACTTTCACAACGCTGGGGTTATCGGTTTCAAAATGTGGTTTCTGCGTTGGAATATGAAAGAATTTTATGCGCTTCTGGTCCTTATAATGGCCATGTGCTCAGGCCTAGTGACTTGGAAGAACCAGAAAATATTGCTTTTATTCAATGTGCGGGTTCGAGAGATCATCGTGAAAATATTCCATATTGCTCTACCGTTTGCTGTATGTATACGGCTAAAGAGGCAATTATTACGCAAGAGCATTCATCAAATTCTAAATGTTTTATATTTAAACACGATATAAGAGCCTTTGGAAAAAATTTTTATGAATTTACCCAAAGAGCTCAAGAAGAATATGGGGTTAAATACTTCCAGACTAAAATAAGCATGATTGAAGAAGACGCAAAATCTAACGACTTAATCATCCATTTTGAGGATTTAAAAACAGGTAAATTTTCAAAATTTAAAGCAAATTTGGTTGTTTTGGCAACTCCTTTAGTACCTTCCTCAGGAACTCAAAAATTAGCAAAAATTTTAGCTCTCGATTTAGACGAATATGGTTTTTTTAAAGAAAAATCCTATTTCAATAAATCATTGTCTTCCAAGGAAGGGATATTTCTTTGCGGTTTCTGTCAAGGTCCAATGGACATACCAGAAACTGTCGCAGATTCTAGTGGTGTAGCAGCTCAAGTTGCTTCCTTTTTACACGCTGTATCGTTTAGTAATATAAAACGAGAAAAAATTAGCTCCGATGAAATAGAAGTAAAACCTAATGATGAAATTAGAATAGGCGTTTTAATCTGCCATTGTGGAATAAATATAGGGAAATATATTGAGGTCCCAAATGTTGCCGATTACATAAAAACGCTCCCTAATGTTGAATATTGCGAAGATAACTTATATTCCTGTAGTCCAGATTCTCAAGCAAGGATCAAAGAAGTCATCAAGGATTATTTAGAGACCTGCAGTCCCGAGCAACTGTACAGAGTGATAGGCTTCTATCCAGCTGAAGTTTCTGCGCTGGTTCCTGAACTCAGACAAAAACTCGGGGCTATTCCTCCGT
>JBHLMB010000511.1:0-3135 GCA_048938565.1 Promethearchaeota archaeon
ACACAGTGAGATTCAGGCGGAAGGTCCTTCCGTTCATGATCTTGACTTCGTGTGCCATGATGGACATTCGATGGAGTGAGGGTTGCCGATTAAATAATACCAAATCTCCATTGCTGAGGTGTCTTTCCACGGTAAATCCCGGATTTATCATATCAGCTATGATCTTTCTGTTCTTGACATATCGAAGGTCTATCCTTCTCCTATCGTTTCTAATTATATAATTTGCACCAGGGTGAATGTTAGGACCATTAATGACTAGTTGCTTCCTCAATGTTCCAGTCGTTCACATTTGTAGGAATTGTAAGGATTTTGGCAATCTCGATTGGCACTCCAACTTCGTTTATGCTTATGTAAGGATTAGGAGATATAACACTTCGAGCCGAAAAGTCCACGCGCTTTCCGCTAAGATTACTCCTGAAACGTCCTTCCTTGCCTTTTAGCCTTTGAGTAAGAGTTCTAAGAGCCCTACCAGAACGATGTCTGGCAGGAGGAATTCCTGATACTTGATTATCAAAATAAGTAGTAATATGATATTGTAATAACTCCCAAAGATCTTCAACGATCAAATGCGGGGCTCCAGCGTCTATGTTTTCTCTCAAACGCTGGTTAATCCTGATTACATCAACGAGTTTATGAGTTAAATCGTCTTCTGAACGGATACCGCTATCCAGTGTAATGGATGGACGAGCACATACAGGAGGGATTGGTAAAACCGTGAAGATAACCCATTCGAGACGGGCGTTTTCTGGTTGAATACCAAGAAATCGGAGGTCAGAATCGTTCATTTTTTTGAGTCGTTCGATGATTTCAATGGGGGTAATCCTGCGGGAGCCCCTGCCCTCTTCTTCTTCATAAAATGTAGTTGGTTTTTCAATGACGATTTTTTTCTTAGAAGCACCACAATATGGACAGTTTTTGCTCTTACGAGCTCGCTTAAAAATTATTTTTGTATGGTCTTCGTCGCTATCAACAGCAGCTTCTACCTGTTTTCTTATTTCCTCTCGAAACGCTTCTTTTTCATCTTCTGAGAGCATTAATCTCGAGCATTCAGGACAAATAGATCGTAGAACTTTCAAGACCTTTTTGGCATATCCCACATGGATGACGGGCCTTGCTAATTCGATGTGACCGAAGTGGCCCATACAATTACTTACTAAGTTCCCACACGTCTGGCAACGTTGCCCTGGCTCGATGGTTCCCAGTCTCTGGTCCATAAGCCCGCTCGGGATGGGCAGTCCATCTTCGTCGTAAGTATCTGCCGTGATGATTCTTGCAGCAGACATTTTTCTTATTTCGTTCGGACTCAGGAGGCCGAACTTTATCTTTTCTACAAGCTTTGTTCTACTAAAAGTATAACTCATAATTAATTTACCTCAACAAATTCGCAATGTAGCTTGTTTATTTTGGGAAGAAGAAAACGTCTTAAAATGTTAATAATATGAAGTTTCCAAAAATCAGTTTGCACGATATTCTAGTGTAATAAAGGGAAAAATAAAAATTTTACGATTTAGAAGCTTTGGTCATTGAAAGAGTTTAATTTCATTCCTTATTTATTTTAATTATATGAAAGACCAGCATGAAATAATACAAAGCAAGATAGTGATCTTGCTCTTTCAACTAGCGTTTTTAAGTGCTTTTATTTATGGATTTGGGCACTCGTTCTCCATTCAATTCGACGAAGGGATTGATGATATACAAATTATGGTCATTCAATATCTTGCTAATCTAATAATGTGCGAAGGAACCGTAGAATTCATTTTTATGTATTACGCTTGGACGGTTGTCTTATTAATAGCTGCCTTTATCTTGAGAAGCACGAGAAAAACTTTTTTTACAAATCTCACAATCTTCTTTATCCTTAATTTCTTCTTTTATATTTATCTATCTCGTCATTCTCCAAATTTTTACGGTCAAAATTCTCAAGGAATGATCACACAAACTATATTTTTAAGCATTTATATAGCGGTCATATCCATTTTTAGTTCTCAAGTTATTAAGATGCTATTTAAATCAAAAGAAGAACCATTGTTAGACATCCAACAAATAGAATATAAAGACAAGTATGTGTGCCCCCATTGTGGAGTAGAATTTGGATCTCTACCTCAATATTGTTATAATTGTTTGGAGAAACTAGACATTAAGAACTAGCTAAAATTTCAGGAATTCCACATTAATTTGATTATGGTCTTATCAGCGCCCTCCCATGATTTTTTTATAAAAGTAGCGTTCACCTTGATGTTTAAATAGGTCTCAAAGTAAGAAGTAATCCATCCTTTTGCGAGATGATAAAAAAATTTGAAATTTGAGTCAAATTCTTCAAAAGAAATGTGTAATTCGTTATCAGATATGATTTCTCCTTTTTGAACACCAAAATTGAACCATAGCTTAAATAATTGGTTGTATGATTTTATTGCTAGCTCTATGCGTTTTTTTCTTAATATGTTTTTATAGACTCGATTGACCAAATTTTTGCCTGCATTATAACCCCATTGCTCTACGATATTCGTAGCCTCGTCTGCATCAACTTTTGCTACTGCGTTAACGCAATTCTTATATGTTTTGAAAGGATACCACCCAGAATCGAGTATGAGTTGATTGACTATCTCTTTGTCATCTTCTTCTAGCAGAGTATCGTAGACATTTGTTTTATTTGCTCTTATAGACTTTACAAAAACTTTGAATAATCCTCCTCTCACGCTGGCGTCCATCTATTAATCCCAATATTTTTATTTATTATAAACATAAGATCGTGCATTCTTTTAAAAATAATGACTAAACATATTTTTTTGCTGCAGAATTCAATCGGAAATAAATTAAGTTTTATTTCATTTTTACAACTAGGTTTTATATTATCATAACTTTAGTGCTATGACTGATAACTCATTAGATCGATTGTTTTACCCTAAAAATATTGCAATCCTGTATGCAAGCAATAGGTTTCAATTTTTTATTAAGGGACTTATCAGCAAGAATTTTAATTTGGATAACTTGTACTTGATAACTTCAAAGAGAGATGAACTCCTTGGACTGAAATGTTTTAAAACTATCGATGACGCCCCCATAGACGAATTAGATCTAGTCATTATTGCAGTAAGAAAGGACGAATTAGTTGAAAAGTTAAAAGAAATACTATCA
>JBHLMB010000512.1:0-3127 GCA_048938565.1 Promethearchaeota archaeon
CACTTAAATTATGGACGTTTCTTCATAATTATCATAAAAATTCACGCATATAATTGTATCTATGATTAATCATTGAAAATCTTGGATGAAGAAAACTGAATGTTTAAACTAATTCAATCCGTCTCATTTACTTCGAATATCGAAATTATGAGTATTTGTTTGAAAAATTAGTTTTGTTTTCTCACATAAAAATTAGAAAGACCATACTTTCTTTAAAATAATTAGTATAGCATAAAGTTATCAATAAGATATTAATAGATTCTGGTTCAATTGGATTCTAATAATTGAGGATGTAAATGTATTTAGTCAAATCAAATTTTTCTACCTTAAATTCGCCTTTAAAAGATGAGCCTTTAGATTTGACGAGAGGGATTTTCAAGACATGTTTGCAATTAGAAAAATAGAAGTTATTGAAAAACACGCTGTTTTCCTTATCATAATCTATGTGCATTATGATTTCATCATTATTTAGATCCTCTTCAAATGTACTAATAAACAAATTGGATGTTCACCCTAGGTAAAAACTATGGAATTTTGGCATTATTATTTTTTGTTAAATTTATGATAGCAAAACCATAATCAAACTTATTTTTAAATTTTTGTAAAAAAAACAGAAAAAAAAATTCTTTAAGTGTTATGGTTGTTTTTTTTTGTGTAAAATCTTAGATAAAATCAATATCAAATAAAAAATTAAATAAAAGAAAGATCCAAATATTATACCTTAAATTCATTGCTTATTTAACTTCTCAATCAAAAAATAACCAACAAAGTCTTCTTATTATAAATTCATAAAATACAAATATGAATGGTACTTTTTTTTTTATATCTAGAGCGCTCGTAGTGTAGTGGTAGCATGTCAGGCTTCCAACCTGGTGACCCGGGTTCAAGTCCCGGCGGGCGCATACTTATTTTTATATATATTGAATATATTTGCTGTCTAATATCTGATACTATATTCATTTAAAATATAGCATCTCCTGAGCGAACTAATCAAGAATGAATCAATCTTAACCATTGAAAAAAACATAAAATAAGGAATTATTATAAGGTTTATATACAGATATGACTATATCTATAATTATTCCTAATTTTGAAAATCTTCAATATAATTGATGAATCTACTTAGATTTTTAACAATTTTCAACGAATGCAATTCATTTTACAGGGATTTTTATATTTTCAACTTGATCAAAAAGTTCCATAATTTATGGATTTTAATATATCTTTTATTAATGGGAAGTAATATGTGTCTCTAATTATAAATATCAACGACATACAATATAGGAGATTATAAAAAAAATGAGGGAGATAAATGAGCGATATTTTAGTTTTTTATGATAGCGTTCTTGAAGTAGCTGGAGTAGACTATAACAAAATAGCATTGAGTGTAGAGCAAAGAGAGAACATAGATGCATTTGCACGAATTATAAACAGATTTATACCTATTACGGAAAGAGCATTGAAGGGATTTATATGGCGAGTACTAAGAGAAATCCAAGCGTATGCTTACATAGACTTTAAAAAGGAAGCAGAAGGAGCAGACCTAACACTCGAGGAAAGAATGGAAGGGATCAAGACAGCTGACAAAAATTTTAGTCAGTCAAGAACAAGAACCATTATTAGACGAGGGCATCCAGAAGGCATTAAATTATTATAAAGAATTATTAGCTAAAAAGTAATTAATTCCTACCTTTAGTTAGAAGAATAGAAAATTATGGAATTTTTTTTTAATACACTCCTGATGCTATTTCAAAATAGCTCAAGAGTCTACTAATTGCAATCCAAGCATCTAAAGAGAAAGAAGAAAGAGATAGTATGTTATTTGTTAACTTCAATAATTGACTTGAAAAAGTGTTTTTTTGAAAACCACCAATGATTGTAATAGTTTCTTTATCACTCGTCAAGGTAAAAAACTTATCACTCGGAGTAATTTTTTTTCCCTTCGAAGAAAATATTGCCAATTGCTTATTTTTATGCGATTGTATCAGTTCCTCCAAAGAACCTACGAAAGGGGAAATTAATTCTGTACCCTCAATCCCAATTCTACCATCAATCAGTAATTTCGCCATTAAACCTTTAAATCTATTGTAGTTTCGGGTTATTCTTAGTTTAGGAGCTATTTTAAATATCTTTCCATTAATTGTGTGAATATAGGTCGTTAAAAATCCACTTTTATTCAAAGGACTGCCTAGTGCATTTAAAAGACATGCATGAAGGATGTCTGGACGACCTCTCTTTTCGAAATCCTTCAATGTTTTCATAACTGAGTGGTGAAGGGCGGTATCTAGCAATTGTGAGGCGTAGTTATTAATTTTTAGGCCTTTTTTTATTGAGGGGTGGTTCCTAATCTTTTTAGGGATCAATTCCAAACCACATTCGACTAAGATTATTGTTAGAGGAATAATATGGTCACCTTGATTTTCTCGTAAGTAGTGTTATTTTGGTATTTTCACGAAGTATCGAGTTGTATTGTTACATTCCAAGCAAGTCATGGAAACATGCGAGCCCTTGCCCTTTCTTGATTGCATTCGTACCCTGCAATTTTTCCCAGGATACAAAAATTTTTTACATTTATGGCAAATCCGCTTTTTCCAATGAATTGGAATGCTAACTTTAGCTCTTTGAGAGTAACGTCTTGCCAAGCTCGCGTACCTGTTTGAAAGGTTTTTATTTTCGAGAAATATTTCGTGAGCACTTTTAAACAAGAATTCAATACGCGAGCGAGCGATCTGCTTAACAATTTTCTTGTTTGGCATTTTTCACGGCTTTGGTTGCTAGTTAATTTAGTCTGCCTTCTTAATTGGTGGATTTTGAGAAATTAGGAAGGTTTTTCCGCGTAGATCAAGCAAATATGAATCTGTTTTATTTGTTACTTGTGAAGCAATTTCTTTTATGTCGTATTTATTTGCTATAGATCTAAGTGCTTTAATTTTTATTATTTTATACCTCTTGAGAAGTCTGGAAACATACTCTACTACTTCTGATGTTGCACCATTTTTTCCCAGAATGATATGGGATTCTCCCAATAGTACTTTTTTAAAGTTGTCCTGATATCCCATCTTCCAGAATTCCCAAAATACCAAAAATTTTTAATTTTTCCTTAACTTAAAAAAGTAATATAATAATT
>JBHLMB010000513.1:0-3125 GCA_048938565.1 Promethearchaeota archaeon
GTTTTATGTCTATTAGTTATATCTTCAGCTGCACAGACTACAAATTCAACTTCTCCTGATTCGTTAAGTTTAGGCGTTTTTATAATTGAAAGAAGCCTTTGAGAACCAAATTTGTCAGTCATCAAGCTTTCAGTTCTTACTTGTCTTTTATTCTTAAACACTTCAATATTATTCGCTAAAGAATCCTCCAAGTCTTTATTTGAAAGAATTTCGTCAAGTTTTTTATTTTCAAATAATTCTTGATTGAAACCTAAAAAATTTGCATGCGCTTTATTGACTGCACCATATGTATTTTCATCCTTCAAATACCATATTTGAGTATCAATATTATCTAAAAGTAATGTTTGCTCCTCATTTTTTAAGAGTAAGTGTTTTTCAGATAGTTTTAATTCTTTAGTTCTTTCTTCAATTTGACATTCTAAATCCTTATTGAACTCTTGGAGTTTTAGTTCTGCTTCTTTTGTATCAGATATATTGCGAATAATAATCTGGAAAAAAATATCTTTATTGATTTTTATAATAGTGTTCTCAATTGTTATCCATATTTTTTTATTATCGATTCCTATTGCTTGAAATTCTACCTGCTTCGAACAATGATCATCTCTTATATTTCCATATGTATGGTCTATTTGGGAATGTTTATGCTTTGAGCCCTTGATTCTCGTGAGCATATTAACGAACGAATCGCCTATTATCTTCTCTTTGGGGACATCAGAGATATATCGATTGAATCCCTCATTGCAATCAACAATTAATCCATCTGAATTTACAATCCATATACCAAAAGGGGAATTATCAAATAAATTACGGTATAATTTCTCTGACTTTCGTAATTTCGTTTCTATGAGTTTGTAATCTTGTATGTCTTGAATTATAACTTGAATTATTTTCTCTCCTTTTAGGTTTAACATGGAACCTTGGTATAACACCCAATTAGGTGTTAAATCCTTCTTATAAATTTGAATTTCCCGAAGTTTAGCTGGCTTACCCTTGAGAAGATCAATGAAATCTTTCATTACAAGAGGGAAAAATTCTTTTGGAAATAGATTGAGATCTTGAAATTTTTTACCTTTGAAAATACTTGATTTAAATCCAGATAATTGTTCTGCTTTTGAATTAAGGCCCAGAATCTCGCCTTTCAAATTGCTTAATACTATGGCATGTGGCGATGACTCAAATAATGTCCTGTACCTTTCTTCAGATTCGAGGAGCTTGGATTTTATATCTTCGTAAAAAGTCATTTTTAAGAGGTTGCCAACAATTCCTTGAATATTATCATCAGGATTTTTTAGAAAAGAGATTAGAACATTTAATATAATCGTTGTACAATCTTTGCGAATAAATTCTATATCAACAAAAAATACCCTTTTGGAAATATCTTGGGGGTTTTTTTTATCTTCCAGTTCTTTCTTAAAAATATTCTTTAAATTGGAAATTGATTTGGAGGTTAATAAATCTTCAATTTTTTTTTTTTTAAGTTCATCAGGGAAATAACCAAGTATCGTTTCCAAGGGAGTAGCTATAATAAGATTCCTAAGATCTAAATCCATAGAGAATGCTATTTCACTAGCATTTGAAATGAATGACTGATATTTTTCAACAGTCTCATAGAGTAACAACTCTTTTTGTCTTGTTGTCGTAATATTTCTTAATATTAAGATATATTTTAGAGCATTCTTTTCTTCTTTAAAAAATAACCCTCGAATATCGTACCATAGGTAATCTCCATCTCCTTGCAATATTTTGCATTCAATCCTATTATTTTCGCTTCCTTTTTTTAATTTTTGAAGGAATCCTTTAAGCTCTGCAATATCATTAGGATGACATAAATCAAGAAATGATTTATTTAGAATATCTTTTTCCATTGATTTATAATTACTGGTTTCATTGAATCTAACTTTATTTTCTATTATATATTGCTCATCGATAATTAAAATAACATCATCAAATTTTTTTATTATTAATGGTAAATATTTTTCCTTGTTTTTTGTTTTTACATCTATTTTATCAAGAATTTTGACCGTACCTCTAAATCCTTTAAGAGAAGTAGTATTATCGAAAAAAGGTTTGGCTCGTAAAATAACTTCAAACATTCCTTTATTTTTACTTTTCATATAATCTCTGAATTCCTTCAAGCGAGCAAGATTCTTGGGTTGAAGGTTCGGAAATAAGTCAAATAAGTTAAGTTCATGCATTTTTTTTGTAGTTAAACCTAAAAACTCTTTTAAACCTTCACTGTAATATGTGAAGAACCCGAGCTTGTTTACTTCCCAAACCCAATCGCTAATCTCGCTTAATATATCGTTGATTATTTCCATTAATTTTGTAGAGTTATTTGATAACATTATAATATTCTAATTCCCTGCAAACCTTTGCCTTATATTATTTTTCTATTTAGACAACCTTGTTAAGAATTGTAAGTTATATATTGAAATAATCAAGTGTTACTCGTACAATAACAATCATATATAATCCTATTAAATTCTTATATATCAATTGATATTCTTATCGTTTTTAATTTTTAAAAAGATGACCTTTTTTATATTCTTTTGATTTTAATGGTATTATTCTTGACAATTAAGTAAAAAAGTTGAATAATAATAAAAAAAATAACTTTAGGATTGGTTTTATAGATGAAAAATTAATATAATAATATCCTATTTATTTTTATAGCAAAGGGAAGTTAAAAATACTAATATCTTTTTAAATATAATGACGGATTTTATAGAACCATCTTTTGAAATTGACGATAAAGGTCGAGTTTATTGCAAGTCTCATACAAACTATAAAAATCACATAAATGAGAAGGATTATTTCGAATACATGCTTTTAGAAACAGAATTGACTTGTTTGACATGTGGACACTACATCCAAGACGATTGTTATTTTCCTCGTTCAGAAATAGACCAAATAATATATGACAAGGAAGATAAAAGATATTTTTCTTGTAGGTTATGCGGTTCTAAGATTAGAATTATGTTGACAATAATCCAAAAATTATATTATGAAAAAAAATACAAAACAAATATAGAACTTATTTGTTGCGACTGCCACGAAAACTTAAAAGGAAATCGATTTAAGGAGGAAACATTAAATAGAATTTTCGTATTATTGTTTATTTTTAT
>JBHLMB010000514.1:0-2270 GCA_048938565.1 Promethearchaeota archaeon
CTTGAAATGATGAATGATCGCAAAAATTTCGAGAAAAAAGTAAAACATTTAGTTAAGAAATACGCTAATCAAAAATGGTGAGAGATAAATTGGAAAATGAAAAATCTGATGAAAACACCATCAAAGAAGCCATAAAAAAGAGAATTAAAAATAAAATTAAGAAAGAACTTCTAGAAGAAATCTATAATGAATTAAAACTTGAGGAAGATGATTTAGCTGAAGAGATTTCTTCTTCTCTGAGTAAAAATGAAAAAAAAAATCTCACCGAATCACCCCCTTCCAAAGAGATAATAGATGAGATTAAAACTGAGGAGGTCGGATCTAAAAATTTGAAAGATAATAAAACTGTAACAATTTCAGTGAAAGCTATTCTCAAAATAGCTAGCCATGCTTTAAAATATGCTAATCCGAAGATTTCAAGAAATAAATGGGTTGAGGTTATTGGACTTTTGGCAGGAAAGCAATATGATTACGGCCCTAAACTTCATATTGAGGACGTTTATCCTATGGGACATGGCACAGCAGTTTATGCGGAAATAAAAGATTATAAAAATTATGTGAGAGCTTTTAACGACATTAAGAGTAAAGATTTATTTATTTGCGGATGGTACCATTCCCATCCTTCTTATGGAACATGGATGAGCGATGAAGATATAGGGACTCAAGCTCGATATCAGAAATTATGGGATAAAGCAATTGCACTAGTCGTAGATCCCTATCAAATAGATGGAACTTCATTAGGTTTTGAAATTTTCAGAGCTAATTTGAGAACTAAAAAATGGTATAGAATTCCATTCAGCGTGGAGGGTTCTCTAGATATAAAATTATTACCAGAAATATTGGATTTTATGAATCCTATAATCGAAGGAAAAGCAGCATATCTTGAATATGATGAAGATTGATTAGAATATACTAAATAAGAATTAGGTGAACGATTAATCTCTAATAAAAAATTAAATCTCATAATTCTCTTAATTTTTTTTAGTATTGGAGTATTTCATGGAATAATAATCTCAAATTCATTAAATATTTTTTTTTCATGGCTATTGGTTGGATGTTGGGTAGTTTTTACTATTAAATTTTTTCAAAAAAGAAAAGAATATGATGAATATAATTCGCAAAAAAATACTTCCTTTTTTCTCTTATGTCCGTTAGGAATAGGTTTGTTTTATAATTTATGGGGCTATTTCACTGGATTGTGGGGTGAAAATCTTTTTGAAAATACGTTTCCATTCTTATATATAAGTCTTTGGACTCTTATATTCGCATTTCCATATTTATTATATGGTTTATATACAATAAGAGCATGTTATACGAAATTTAATGTCGTATATCTCATAAAAACTCGATCTCTAAGTGCCAGAAAATTTGGAACATTTTATACACTTTTACTTTTAATGGGAATTTTATCTTATATTGTATTTTTTAATATTATTCTCAATTATTTTTATATCATCGTAGAGCAGGTCTATTTCTATTTTGACATAATGCTGGTCTTAATTTTCTTAACTTTAATTTATATATTCATAAGACATGGAATTTTTGGTTCAGCACGATCTATGCCTGAAATTTCTCAAGATTATATAAACCGCAGAAGACAACGCTTAAGAAGCATGACATCTACTCCACTTAGAACAGCACCACGTAGATCTAGACCTACAAGAACCACTACTAGACCAACTCCAAGTAGACCTAGCATTACAAGTACTACTTCAAGACCTGCTCCAAGTAGAACTAGACCAACTCCAAGTAGAACTAGACCAACTCCGAGTAGACCTAAAACTACAAAAACTATCTCGAGACCTGCTGCTCCAAGTAGAGCAAAAACTACTGGAAGTGTACTTTTTGAGAAATATAAACCAAAGGCAGGAATTTTATCCTTAGAGGATTTCAAGTGTATTTTTTGCTTTCAGCTTCCAAAACTTCCCGCTGACAATCATCGTGGAATCGTTCTATGTCCAAATTGTAGACATCCTGCTCATGCCGATGAATTCAAAGAATGGACCCAAGATTCACCTCTTTGCTCACGTTGTGATGCCCCTATTCCACCTAGTTTTAGAAGAAATCCTGTAATCATCTCTGCAAAACAATATACGGAGGTAATTGATGAATATAAAAGAAGAAAGACATAAAAATTTACAATTTCTTTTTAAAATAAATTAATCTTTTTCTATAAATTTCCGGAGAATAAAATTGTATAGAGTGCTAAAACAATCTCTAAAAAAATAAAAAAAATGTTAAGAAGAGATTTCGTCTATATTAGTTTCCTT
>JBHLMB010000514.1:2280-3124 GCA_048938565.1 Promethearchaeota archaeon
GAATGAAATTATATTTAATGCTATAATAATCTCTAAAAAAATAAAAAATAAGATTTTAAGAGGAGATTTCATCTACACTAGTTTCCTTTATAAGATTTTTTTTATAGTTTCTGGTAAAATAAAACCGAAGTAAAAGGCAAAGGCACTAAAGATCATTATTAAACGAGTTAAAACAGCTGTTAAGGCTGTTAAAGGTAATAATGTTTCTAAAATTACGCCCACAGTGTAAAAAATAAAGGCTAAAAAGATAAATTTTCCTCTTAATTTGATTTCGGGATCACTCAATTTCATAGATCTAAGTGCAAAAATAATTCCGGTAATGAAGAATATAAGTAGAATTGAAATTAAATAGATACGTGTAAAGAGCGTAAATGTTCCATTAAATAACCCAACCTGATTTCCTATTAGAGAAGAATCAATGAAAACTAATGCTATAAAAGTTATTTGTAAAATTGTGCATAGTACAGTAGCTATTATCAATAATTTTTTCTGTATTCTTTTATACATTATTTCTGTGAATGCTGCTAACCAAATTACAAGAAAAGTAGGGAGAAATCCAAATCCTAATATGAACCTTGTCTCAGGACTAAGAAGTATATCTGTAAAAATTACCAGTAAAAAGGTAATCGCCGATGGAAACCAAGGAAATACAATCCCAATCCATGTAATTCCTACTAAAAGATACTCAATTTTCTTATGTTCAGTATATTTTCTTGTTATTATTAATCCAATAAATATTGAAATAATAATAAAAATTAAACTAAATAATCCTGTTAAAAATTCAGCTAAAGTAAGCTCCAAAATTATCCCCTATGAAATACATTTTTAAATGATATTATAATAG
>JBHLMB010000515.1:0-3118 GCA_048938565.1 Promethearchaeota archaeon
CTCGAAAAGGCGGGAACGACCAAGGCGAGAATCAGGGTGGCAGCCAAAATCTTCTTAAATATGTTCGTGTTGAAAAATCTCATTATCTTACCTTTTTTATGTTGTTTTATTCTGTGATTTTAAGTGGATTTCAAGATTAAAATCGTAATGTACAATTTTGCATAAAATATAAAGGTAGTGAAAAATAATGCATTTCTGAACGAAAACACGCTTTTTAACAAGGGAGTTTAGTGAGCCTACGATCTTGTCGAGGGTGATAATGGATTGGAATTAATCGTGATAGCTAATCTTATAATTTAACGCGTTAACCTCGTTGGCAAGCGAAACGAGATCGCTTGCGATGTACTTCCCTTCAATGGTGACGAATTCGAAATTAGGACAAGAACTCATAAGTTTTTTAATTTCGAAAATCAAATTATCGTGAATTTCTCTCACTTGGAGTGCAACGATCCTCGAACCTAAATGGCGTTGATCCATATAGAAAAAAATCGAATGTGTGACGAAAAGTATCTTAAGCTTTATGTTAAAAGAACCTTAGGGAAGACTTTAAAATGTACGGCAAAAAAAAGTTGGGAAGCTACAAAATCAATCCTTTAAATTTTAGGATATTAAATTCTTCTTAATATTTTTTTATATTCTAGTTAACTTCGAATAAATACATATTACTAATTAGAATTGTTTTTGACCTAGCTTTGTGCAAGTCTCTTCAGGAAGCGATTTTCACTAAATCTTAGATTCTTTCTTCTATTTTAATTTTCCGTATGGTCCTTTCCAACTACTGGATATTTCAATAAATTTGGAATATCCGTTTTTTCTGATAAATTCAATGGATTCTTTATATTTCTTGTACTTCACACCTTTCTTATCATAAAAAGCGTGGATGATAGCGCACGAGGGATATTCAGGGCAATCAGCACATGTTTCAAATTTTTTATCCCTGAAGCAGCACAATTTCATCTTACACCGAGCTCTATTAATGTTTCTCTTACCTTCTGCGTATCCTAGCTTGCACCCAAGGCATTGACTCCCCGTTATTGATTTACGGCAAGTAGCACAATAGACTCCACAACATCCAATTTCTCTGATCATTTCTGGTTTTATTTCTTTCATTGTATTGTTCACTATATTATTCAAGTAAAATCTAGCTATAAATTATATTTTGTATCAGTGAAGGATTTATATTTAAATAGCATTAGGTAGATAACTTTCTCATTTAATTCTAGATTAATAGCTTTAGTCTTGTTGACTGGAGTCGCCTTTTCCCTTGTCGAGTTCATTTTAGGTTCAGAATTCAATCGCATGAGGAATCATCCGATAAAGATTAAAATATCCCGCAACATTAAATTAGTAATCATAGGAGAATCTGAATTCGTCATTGATGGAAACAATTTTAAAACGCTTGAAGTTTTTTACGACGAGGTCCAAGAGGTATTAACTGATAATTTTACGGGATTTGATAGGAACCTGGATGCTTTTGACGATATTCTACTTGGAAGATTCGGAAAGTTTGAATACAAGGAACCAATAAAGATAGCGTGGAAGAATTCCCATAAATCAAGAATAGATTTAGGATTTCCTGAAACAATCAAATATTTCAAGAAAATCAAATTGAAGCGTTGCCTATCCATCAAATAGAAAGGATGTTAAAGAGGAGTTGAGGACAGCAAAAGAAAATAAAGCGAATACCTTGTTTGATAGCATAATTAAGTTAATTTCTGGACATAACTATGTTGAATTAGAACTTGACGAGGATACTTGAAAATTGGATTTCTCAGTCAGATTAATCAAATTATACAAAAAAAGAAAATAAATTAGTTTACAAGAAAATTCTTGAAAATACCAAGGAGAGTGAAGTTTTCAAACACGATGAAATGTCCCGTATCTTTTGCAATGATCCACTCACAATTTGGCATTTTTTCCACAAACTCCCGATTGTCTTCAATATCTATGATGGTATCCTTATCCCCGTTTACCAATAAAGTTTTTGTCGTTATATTTTCTGGTTTTATTACTTTTGTGATGTCTTCAATTTTATCCACAAAATCTATGTGCTCGCGCAAGGTTAAAAGGTGTTTCTCGTTTATGTTTTGAAACTGATAACGAATTCCTTGTTTCATCTTTTCCGGTAAATTTCCTCCAAAACCGCATATAATGGTCTCTGAAAGTTTAGAAAATTCTTTCTTATCGATAAGCTCCGTGGCCTCCTTCATCAAGTTTCTAAGATGTGGATTTGGTCTTGTTCCAAAACTTCCCAATATCATTTTATTAACCATTTCGGGATATCGTTCTGCAAAAGACATCAAGATGATAGATCCCCAGGAGGCACTTATCAAGGACAAATCGTGATAAGAACCCGTGGCAATAACGAGGTCGTATAGCACTTCAATTTGTTCTTCAAACGAAACCACTGTTGGGCCGTGTAAAATTTCGGCCCTTCCCTGACCGGGAAAGTCAAAAATTAGGACTCGAAAGTAATCCAAGAATTCTGGAACTATATCTCGCCACATCCCCATGGATTGTTGCACGCCATTAATTAATACGAGGGTTCTTGGATTATTTCCATACACGCGATAAGGTATTCTAAACCTTCTTGTTTCTAAAAAACCTTTAAGTTCAGTATTTTTTTCATTCGTCTCATTAAAGCATTTTTTTATTGATTCTGTCATGAGTATAGTACAGCAAATTGTCTTTATAAAATCACAAGGACCAAAATTATCAATATATAAAAAAAAAGATAGGAAAAATAGAACTTATAAGAGAGTTAATTCAGAATTTTAAGTGCTATAAATGGAAAAAAATCGAAAAGATCTCGAATTAAATGATGGAAACTAGTGGCTTGAATGATTTTTAAGGGAAATCTATATTGCTTAAATCATCAACATTCGACGATGCATTAATGATAAAAGCTCTGGTTTAACATGTTCCTTGGGAGGAGTGTAAAAGATTTTGTCTGCAATATCTATCCTAGAGGATTTTGCATTACGACCTCTCAAGATGAATTTTTTTCGAAGCTTAAACTTGGATTTCTTTTTTCGTTTAACATCATTATTAGTATTAAATCCGAAAGCGTACTTCCAAGGTCGAGCAGAATATTCAATGATATTTATCATCCAATTAT
>JBHLMB010000516.1:0-3116 GCA_048938565.1 Promethearchaeota archaeon
GCCTTCAATGATGTGACAGCAAGAAAAATACAAACAAAAGATATTCTTTCGCAAAAACCATGGTTTAGATCGAAATCATTAGATACATTTGGTCCTATTGGTCCTAGAATTGTTGAAGATATTGAAGATCCGCATAATCTCAAGATTGAATTAAAACTAAATGGAGACATTAAACAATCTTCTAATACGAAGCATTTGCTCTTCAAAATCCCTGAAATCTTTGAATATATCACAAAACATTTCACTATGGAGCCAGGAGATATCGTTGCTACTGGTACTCCAGGTGGAATTGGTCCTATTCAACCAGGAGATGTAATTGAAATCACAATTGAAAAAATTGGAACTCTTAAAAATAAAGTAATATTAGAGGGTGAACAATGATATTGCGTTGTTTTAGCTTAAAATCTTTTTTAGCAAAATATTTTACAAAAAATAAATTTTTAATTATTGTTTAAAGTATTCATTGAGGATTGATTAAATGTCTGATGAAGCTTATTTAAAGTTAAGAGAATTTTTAGATCTTTTCCCTATAGGATACCCTAAAACTTCAAATGGGATAGAAATCAAGATTTTAAAAAGACTCTTTACGGAACAAGAAGCAAAAATAGCTGTATGCTTAACACCAATTCCAGAAAAAGTATCTCGAATTGCCAGAAGAGCAGGATTGACTAGAGAGGAAGCAGAAGAAATCCTTGATTCAATGTCAAAAAAAGGGCTGATTTTTCGTGTTCGACGAGATGGACCTACGCTATTCAACTCGGCACCCTTCATGGTTGGTTTGTACGAGTATTCTGTTAATAAACTTGACAAAGAGCTTGCTGAAATGTTTAAAGAATATTACGATATAGCAATTATGAATGAAATGGGGGCTAGTAACGTACCAGGATTTAAAGTACTTCCTATTGAGGAAACAATAGAAGCTAACACTGTTTTATATCCCTATCATAAACTCAAAGAAAGCATTAAAAACGCAAGAAAAATTGCAGTATACGATTGTATTTGCCGAAAAGAAGCTAAATTAACAGGTGAAGGTTGCGATCGTCCAATAGAAAATTGTTTATCTTTCGGGGTTGCAGCAGAATTTTACATTGAAAATGGGGTTGGTAGGGAAATATCTCCTGAAGAAGCTATAAGAATTATTGAAGAAGCAGATAATGCAGGACTAATTCATGCTGGTGTCAATTCTAAACACTTGTCAAATATATGCAACTGCTGTCCATGCTGTTGTGCATCTATGAAAGGAATAACAAAAAAAGGACTCGATAAACATAAATATCTAAATGCTATGTTCGAATCTATAATAGACCAAGATTTATGTATAGGGTGTGGTAATTGCGTAGAACGTTGCCCAGTCGAAGCAATTACGTTAGAGGATTTCGCAATAGTTAATAGAGATTTATGCTTAGGTTGTGGTTTATGTGCTACCAACTGTCCAGAAGAGGCAATAACTCTTGAATTAAGAAAAGATAGTGAAGAACCCTTTGATAGAGTACTTGAATTAGGAAAAGCGATAATAGAAGGGAAAAGAAAACTTTCAAGATGAAATTTTATTTTTAAGAATTAAACTAAATATTTTAATAGAGAAATTATTTTCTAAAAAATAATGACCGAAGAAGTAAGCGAAGATGTAAAAAAGGAGATTTTTAAATTAATTTCTACACCTGGAGTAGAGATTGAAGAAATTGTAGAGAAAGTAAATCTTGACTATGATAAAGTAATGAAAATTCTCTCTGATGAATATTTAAAACATAATCTTAATTACGGGCGTCGCCTGTGTTGTAGATTTTAAAACTTATTCCATTAGTAATTGAATTCTTACTTATTTTTGAAAAAAAAATTAATAGTTAAAAAATTTCAGATTTCTTTTTACCTAAACATGCACAATAAAGAAGAAGGGGGTTATTCTAGCTATATGTGATGATTCGCTTAATGCTAAAAGTTTCTCATCAAGTTCCCAAGTTTTTAATTTCTTTTGAATTTAAATCAATTAATTTGTATTAAAACTAAATAAAAAAAAAATTAATGAGAGGAAATTGCCATTACCTCTCTTTTATCAACCATCTCGCTACTCGATCTGGCATAATCCATCCGATATAGTTTATAACAGCGCTAAGCATTAATAAAGATCTTGTTATAAACAGCATTGTTTCACTTAAAACAATTATTGAATCTAAAACAGCACCAGTTACAAATAAAATCAATGCTAAAAAGATGAATCTGCCCTTCCAACGGATTCTTGCATCATCTGACTTCGAAGATTTACTAAAAAAGATGATATTCGTAATTATCGTTATTAACAATTCAAACACTACATATAAGGATACAAAGGGCTGAGTTTCACTATCGAATCTTGTTATCCTTATTACGAGAATGCTAGGATCTTTAAAAAGAAAGTAAATGAAAAAAATCTCGTATATTATGCTAATTGCTAGAAATATTGATACAATTATCCATTTCGAATTTGGATAAACAAGATGACAAAATGAAAATAACCAAAACAAAAGCGATACTGAAAGGAATGTGTATGAGATAAATATATATAAGAAATCTGAAATTTCTATATCGAATAACAAGTAAAGTATAAAAGCAGTCGTTGCGCCCCACCATCCTGAACTTACAAAAATCAATACAAGTCCGACAGTTAGAAGTTCAATTTGTTTATATTTAAAATAACTAGAGGCAATTTTTATTCCACTTGCAAATGAAACTGTTAAGGATATTAAACCCAAAATACCGTGAATGAGATCTAATTGTGTTAAACCCTCAATACCCATATTATCACCTGATATTATTTTAATATTTATTTTATTATTTTTATTTAATTATTTAAATAATTTTTAATCTTAAATTAATAATTCGTATTGTTGAAATTTTATAATAAAATTTTTTAATTTTAATTCACTTTCAAATACACTAAGTTCAAAATACATTTTCTGAAGGAAATAGTAAGTAATATTAAGCGGTTTCAATATACTCAAGATATTGAAATGATGGAAAAATAACTACTCTATCCTTATTATTTGCGTTCTTTGAACTTTCGAAATAGATTTTGAATCAATAAAATTTAAGAAAAAAAGAAAAATTTTGTTTTTTATTCCTCTTCTTTTATCAACCAT
>JBHLMB010000517.1:0-3110 GCA_048938565.1 Promethearchaeota archaeon
GTCAAGTACACGGCATCCATAAATTACGAGAAAAAAGGAAAGATTAAAACATCCCAACTTAAATTCAAGATGATTTTACTTCCCGAAAAAGGAGAGACTAAAGAAGAACGACAGCAGAGAACGGAACGAATTCAAGGAATCCTAGAAGAAGTCTTATTGAGGAGTGTTAATTCATAAATTTCATTTTTTAAATTTTTTTCTTTTATTATCACGGATTTTTCAAAATTGAATTTGATTTAAAGAAAAATGAGTTTAAAAAAAAGTAATTTAATATTTTTACTCTTTTATTTATTTCTATTTTCCTCTTTTCCAATCAATTACCATTATTAGAATATAAAATAATATCATTACGACAAAAAACAACACACCACCTGTAATTAATAATGGTTGTAATGCTTCTCCTTGAGGTGTAGGTTGACCAAGAGAAGCCATATCATCACCCGCAGTTATAAATAAAAAAAGAACCATCACTAAAACACCTAATATTGCTCCAATTGCACAAAAACTGCTTCTTTTTCCTTTTGTATCTAATAATCCCATAATTTTTCATTTAATTTGGTATTTTTAAAATATAATTATACTAGTCTCTTTTTAAATTTTTTTAACAGCACCTTATAAAATTACTATGTTGGTGTAATTGGTAAAAATTATTTGAAAAATCTCGTCAAATCGGAAGAAGGAATAATACCACTAAAAAAAAACGAAGTCGCTGATGCGTTGGCCGATCATTACAAGGAAACCAACGACTTGCAAGGGCTCATATCAATAATGTCGCAATTAGTGATAGAAAATCGAAAATTTTTCATGGAAAAGTGCTATCGTTCGATGATATTTTCCCTTAAAAAGCACTTGAAACTCGACCAGGTAGTCGAAATGGACCGATTCATTTTTGGGAATTACTTCTGCTACGAAGGAGAAAAATTACTGGCATCTTTCGAGGGAAAAATGATGCAAAAACAAAAAATCACTCCGGGTCGATTTTTCCTCACGAATTATCGCTTGGTTTCAACCAGAAAACCCTATTCGTCGGGACCAAGCGGTTCCGCAGGGGCTGGTGGACTTATAAGTCGAGTGGCAGTACGAGCAATAAACTCTGCCATCAGAAAGAAAATGCAAGCTAATGCGGATAACCTTGCTTCGGTCCTTTCTCAAAACGCAATAGGAAACGAGGATTACAACTTTGGAACGCAATTTCCAATAACTAATGTTTCCGATGTACAGAAAAAGAGAAGCAACCTCGTCAAGTACACGGCATCCATTACTTATGAGCAAAAAGGAAAGACTAAAACATCCCAACTTAAATTCAAGATGATTTTGCTTCCCGAAGACAGTGAGACTAAAGAAGAAAGACAGCAAAGAACGGAACGAATTCAAGCCATCCTAGAAGAAGTCTTATTGAGGGGTGATAATTCTTAAATTTTCCATATAAACCTATTTTTATTCTTTTTTAATCAACCAATTGCCGAAAAGAGAAGGAAGCGATTTTTAATCTATACTTCTACGCTTTTCTGTTTTAAACGGTTTAGAATGGGTTTAGAATCTAATGGATTATTTGAAAGATAATTTTTTTTAAGAGAGGTCAAATTATTCATTTTAATTATTTATAATCCTTTGAAAAGTAACAAGGAACTTGGAATAAATATTATAGCAGTTGGAAATAATTACTTCTATTGGAGTTTTATTATTAAAAAGAATAGTTAATACTATCTCTCCTCCCACAGCCTCAACGAGGGAAGCTTCGGTACCAACTATGATCAGGAATCTCACATCGCCTATCCCGACGATGGGACTAGCCCGTTCTGCTTGATTAACAAGTATTCCCGTCAATTTAGCAACCTTCGTTTCAATAATTTGATCGTTGAATCAAATTGCTATAGGAAGTCCAATGGAAGAAAAAAGCGTAGCGCCTCGAATTCCTTTCATTTCTTTTAGAATGGTCAGCCCTTCATCAATCGTATCAAATTGATCGGGAATTGAATTAGGAGAAATCAGCTCAAACTGTTTCACATCATCGCCGTTTTTAATTATTTTTAAAAGTGTAGAAAATAAAACATCTGGTTGGCTTTTTTGACCATTCTTAAGGAATTTATCTGTAATTATTGCAATAGAACGAACCTTTGCAATAGTTTTGAATATGTTATCATCGGATAAGATATTTTTACCATTTACGAATGAAAGCAGTATTTCATTATTTACAGCCTTTAGGATATATGCTCCCTCAGTATTGAGAGAAAGAAATATATCCAATTTCCCAAAATTCATTTCCACACAATTCTTCTCAGTAGTCGATAAAATAGCCGCATCAACAGCAGATAGTTGATGCTCATTTGTTTCATGTAAGGAAATTCCAACAAGGGGTTGACCATCAACAGTAAGATATGTAGCAAAACGGCAATCTTTAACTTCCTTTAGCTTTTCAAGTCCCCTTTCAAATATCAATAACTTATCAAGATCCGACAATCCATTAACTGAAGTTTCCATTACTGCGGTTTCTGCTTTCCTAAATATAATTTTTTTTCGACGATACCCAAAATTTATGAGCTTCACAAGGAGTTGGTTTAATTCTTTATCATCTTTCATTGTTGTCTCCAGATAAATTCCTCCGATTTCCTCAGCGAATGATTCTACTTCGACCGATTCAACCTGCCTTTCCCTTCCCTGATCGTTTAAAAATCCAAGCATTATGATAGGAACCTTAGCATCATTCAGGACTTTCGATAATGTAGTAATAAATGTCTTGATTTTATTAAAATAATCTTGATCTGCAATATCAAATATAGTAATTGCACATCCACTTTTTTCCAAGTAGCGCGGTAAAATAGCGTTAAATCGCTCTTGATCCGATAGATACCATAATTGTACTTTCACAATCGTTCCTTCTTCTACCATCTGAGAATAACTATGTAGCGAAAGACCTTGGAATAATAGAGATTGCTCATTGACATCCATTTTAAAAAAATTATTCAAGAGAGCTTTTCTTCCCGTGTGAATTCCGAATAGAATAAGCTTCAAAAAGTTGGGTGATTCAAATTCTTGTTCGTTTAGGGAATCTAATTCACTAATGCTCTCGTGCTCGCCGAGTATTTCGAAGATGTTATATGCGTTCTGAA
>JBHLMB010000026.1:0-12477 GCA_048938565.1 Promethearchaeota archaeon
AACAGTGAAATTCTTAGAAAGCTCGCCTCGTTCTCTCGTTTTTCTCAGTGAAATTTTCATCCAACTATTATAATATATATTTTATATTCAAAACCTTATTATAAAAGCTAATTTAATTAACCGATAAAGCTAATTGAAGATTATGGATTCGTACGATAATTTACCAAATGGAGAAATAACGCCATCAGGTCCAATATCTGATAAATTTCTGGAATTAAATATTAAAACATTTAAGGAAGCCTGCAATTTTGTAAATCAGATGAAATATGGCTATAACACGGATAAAGACGATAAGATGATACTTTTCAAGGAAAAAATGGGTACATGCACGACAAAGCACGGAGTTATTGCCGCTCTTGCAGAAGAACTTCAAATTCCCCTCTATAAAAATGTAGGCGTGTATAAATTCACTGAAGAGATTTCTACTGGTGCAGGTAAAATAGCTAATAAATACGGAATTCCCTATATTCCATTGACACATTGCTTTTTGGTTTATAAAAATTACAAATTCGACCTTACTGAAGGAAATGACAACGGAAAGAAGACTTCAATTGAAGAATTCATACATGCAGAGGAAGTAATGCCTTTTATTACTCAGAAGAACGAATATTTGCTTTTAAAAAAGGTTCTTAAGGAAAAAGTCCTCCCTTCTAAAGAAATGAAGGGAATCAAAGAAAAAACTTTATTGAAAGCCAGATTAGAAGCGATTGATTTACTTAAAAAGAATATAAACTGAAAATAAATTTATGTCCTTTAAAAGATTCTTTCATGCATTATCCATTCTTTATGATAAAAAAAAGATTGAAAGCTTGCTAGCTTCCTTTAGTTTTTGCGCTGAGTGAAATGAGTCCTCCAGATAATACCCCCAACAATATGGTGAGGGAAAGGGCAACGACAAGAAATACCATATCTCCCGCCCCAAGTATTCCAAAACTAATCCAAACAACCGCTATTGCCGCCCCTAAAACCCAACCAATTACTTCTTTATGGTCAACATTCTTTTCACTAACCGCAATGAGTCCTCCCGATATTACGCCTAATAAAATAGTTAGAGAAATAGCAACGACGAGAAATACCAGGTTCCCTGCACCGAGTATTCCAAAACATATCCAAACAATAGCTATACATACCCCTAACAGTTCAGCAATCAAGTTTTTGTAATTATATATGTTATCCACTCTGAATGATTTTATTTTATAATTATTTCTTTCGATATTTAAGAATTTAAAAATTAAGCAACCAAAAAAAATATTAATAAATGTGAATTTTAGCAAATGTAGTTTATATTAACGAAAAAAATTTGTGCCTCCGTGGCTTAGCGGTATAGCAGCTGACTTGTAATCAGCAGGTCGTGGGTTCAAATCCCACCGGGGGCTTTTTTCCATCGTTCTCATTGTAAGAATATTTTCTCATGCTATTTTACTACATTATAATTACATTTAAGTTTTAACCTACTATTTATTTATTATGGTCTTGCGTGGTGAGAAGAGATAAATAAGATAAACAGGGTTATTTTATGCATTATCGATGATGTGAGATCGAGTCATTTCTTCTCGTTTATTGAAAAGGGATTATTACCAAATTTAAAAAGACTATTAGAAAATGGAATTTACTCAAAGAACTGTGTTACCGACTTTCCCTCGGTTACATATCCTACTCACCCTACAATTCTCACGGGTACTTATCCGGGAGCTTTTAGAAACGAACCAAGCCATGGAATAACTGGGTACCATTGGATGGACAGGGCTACAGCACCTCCAGAAATTAGACACTATGGAACCGTTGGCACTGATGAACTCATTCAAATATATAAGATAAACTCAGATTTGGGACCGAATTGCCAAACCATGTTAGAAATGATAGGGGAAGGTAATCTTCCGAGCATTTTCCAACTAATTTCCCGAGGTGCTAATCACTTGTTTCCTAAGAGCAAGATCAGTCTTGCTATGTATTACATGTTGCTTACAGCCAGGTTCTTAGGAAAAAAAAGCGTTGTAAAACTTCTGAATTATATTAATAACTTGGTCGTCCGAGAACTCCTTGATACCTTTAAAAAACCAAGAAAATATTTCGAGATAAATGAAGCTCCCATTGGTTCGAACCTCTGGTTTATGACGCCTGATATTATTATGCACGCTTTTGGATATGATAGTCATCTGTATAAGATTAACTTGCTGCTTATAGATCGGGCAATAGGAATGTTAGTAAATGAACTCGAAGCGATGGGCTACTTAGACGATACGGCAATTGCAATAACTTCAGATCATGGAAATTATAGAGTTGGGGAAATTGGAAACATCCTTTCTTTTTATACTAGTTCAGGTTTGAAAAATTATCATCCTCGAAAAAATTATAGGGGGATTGTTAACATCACCGAATTCGCAAGCGTGGGCCATTTTCATTTCAAAGGTTCACGCAATTCCGATAATCGAAAATCTTGGCCACGACCTACTTTAAAAGAATTGAAAAATTTTGGTCCTAAGAAAAAAGACATGCTAGAAGAATTACTTCGACTAAAAGGAATAGAATTAATGTATTATAGGGAAGATGGAAATACTACTGAAAAAGGAACCATCCATCTGAAAAGGAAGGATTTGAAGAATAGCACGGTCTTTTCTAGTATCATAGAATATAAGGGAAAGGGTTCTGATTATAAAACAAGATATACGAGCGAAAACGATGAAAGCGATGTGTTTGGATTTTACAATGACAATATTGCAGTAAAGATGATGGATGGTAAATTTCATAAGATTGATGAGTGGCTAGACTCAACCCATCACTTGGATCATTCGCTCTATCCCGATTTAATTCCACGATATTTTAAAAATTCAAGAAGCGCAGATGTCGTCGTAAGCACGCTTGGAAATGTGATATATAAGGTGGTTCATGGAAAAATTGAAAATTCTAATCGATATGATCACGATATAGGCCTTCGTAAAAGCTCCGTCGTTCCTCTAATAGTGAGTGGTTCCGAGGAGATCCCAATCAAGCTGGTACCTTTTTGTAAAACGACCGATATCGTACCCTCTCTGGTTCATATGCTTGGAAAAAGATGTCACGATAGTGTTGTAGGAAATAATCTATGTTAGGTACATTAAAGACTTTAGCTTTAGGGAAATTAATATCAAAAAATTTTAGATTATACATTCTAAACCTATATATAATGTAATAATAATATATACATTTTTTAAAATAATTGAATTGACTCTGAAAATTCGATAATTCTGTTAAATCAACACAATCAAAAATGTATTTATTCTTATAGTTGTTATATATTATATATAGATTCTATTTTTAATATATATTAACCTATTTTAATATATGGTATTTCATATGGAAACAAGAAAAGTTCAGCAAACAGGAGGATCTTCTTTCATAGTGAGCCTTCCAAAAGAGTGGATAAGAAAACGAGATATCAAAAAAAACGACCTTTTAGGGATAATATCTCAACCAGATGGCAATTTGCTAGTCACTCCAAAAATCGATTCTCGAGATATAGAAAGGATAAAAGTATTTGATATTGATGAGATAAAAGATATTGAATTTCTCTTTCGATTATTGATTGGATCTTATATAATGGGATATTCTGAATTTGTAATAAAATCAAGCAGGAAAATTGAATCAAAAACAAGGGAAAAAATCATTTATTTTACTCAAATAGTAATAGGTCCCGAAATAATTGATGAGACTGCAAATCAAATCACTCTCAAAGACCTATTAAATCCAAAAGAAATGCCTTTCCATAAAACTATAAAAAGAATGTATATTATGGCTGAAAGCATGCATCTGGATGCTATTAAAGCTTTAAAAACTAAAAACCAGGAATTACTTGAAGAAATTATTAAAAGGGATGATCATATAGATAGATTACAATGGTTAATTAGCAGACAGACAAATATTGCTTTGAGAGATATCATTTTAGCTCAGAGAATGGAAGTTACACTACAGGAAGCACATTTTTATCATTTAATCAGTAGGCTTTTAGAACGTATTGCTGATCATGCTGTAAATTTAGCAAAAAATGTAATGAAATTAAATAAATACAATATTAGCGATAAAATTGTTGAAGATATATCAAATGCTAGTAAAATAGCCATTTCACAGCTAAATAATAGTTTAGATGCTTTATTACAAAAAAATATTAATAAAGCCAATACAAACATTGAATCCGTGCAAGAATTGATATCTTCTTGTGAAAAAATTAATCAAATTACCGATCAAAATAATTTACAATCGTCTATAGCTTTAAGCTATGTCATAGAGAGCATTAGAAGGACAGGAGAATATTCCTCGGACATATCAGAGCTTATTATAGATTATTTAGTCAATTGAAAAAACCTAATTTATAACTATATTTATTTAAAGAAAATATATAGAATATAGAAAATTATAGTCTATATTAGAATAAATATTGTATCAGCATCATTAATACAATAATCGAGATCTTTATTATGGGCATACCTAATAACGAAGAACTTAGCAAATTAGGCATCGATAAATTGACGCATATATTTATGGATAGCATTAACGAACAAAATATTAAACTTATTGAAGGAATTGAATCCTTAATCAAAGAGGATTTTGATGGTTTTATGAAAAATCTCAACGATGTAATTCAAACTGCTAAAGAGGAAGAGATAAAAAAAACCTTTGAAAAGAGACTCTTTAAGTCAAAAAAGTCTTCTTTTACAAAAGCAGATCGACTCAAATTATTTTCAAAAATTAATGATATCAAGGATATAGGGGAATTTATGGCGCATAGAATGCTTTTGTATAAAGTAATTCTTCCCGATGAGGAGTTTAAAGAAAGTATTATAAGCATCAATAATTCTTTAAAAGAGATTTCAATCAAAATAACAAGTGCTGTGAAATTTGTTAGTACAGATCTTGAGAAAGCATACTTTTTATGTGAAGATATCAAGGAAGAACGACGAAAAATGAGGCTTATAGAATGGAACTTACTTGATCGCCTTTGGAATTACGATATGGATTATTTAAGTCGTACATATCTTTATTTAAAGGAACTAATTGAAGATATTATGATGATAGCTGATAGCATCAAAAGTTTTTCCGAATATATTCAATTTTTATCCACTAAATACCTAATTTTTAAATAAACTGATAGGGTACCTTTAATGGAAGAGTTAAGCAATTTTATAGTTATATTTCTAATTATACTCGCACTCTTCCTTTCTTTTTCTATAGGGGCAAACGATGAAACTCCAGCACCTCTTGCGGCAGCAGGAACGATAAAATTCAAATCCGTATTAATATTAGGTGGTTTTGGATTAGCAATTGGAACCATTCTTCTTTCAGAAGAGGTTGCTAGCACGGTAGGCAAGAAATTTATCGGAGAGGATGTAACCTATACTATATCAATGTTATTAAGCGTATTAATAAGTGCAATTATCTGGTTGATCGTTGGAAGTTTTGCAGGTATACCATTATCGTCAACTCATTCCTTATTTGGTTCAATAATTGGAGTTATAATTGTTTATATAACCTTTCAGAATATAAATTTAGCTGGGGCTTTTAATTGGGAAAAATTATCCTCAATTGTAATTGGTTGGCTCATAAGTCCAATAGTAGGATTTATTTTATCTTATATTTTCTATAAGGTTATTGCAAAATTTTTTCTTAAAAAATTCAAAGGACTTAATTCAATAGAAAAATCTGAAACAACTTTTTCTTGGGCTTTATTGATAGCCATCTTTGGCGTGTCCGTGTATACAGGGGCAAATTCAGCAGAGGCTTTAGGTATATTATATGCTCTCTACGATGGATCTTACTTAAATACAGCTAGTTATTGGATATTGAAAATAATCTTAGGAATATTCGCATTTTTAGGAATTTATATTGCTGGTCGTTATGTTATTAGAAATCTAGCAAGTCAAACAATTGATGCTCGCCCTAGTGAAGGATTCATTCTTCAAATTGCGACCTTTATAGTATTGTTCGTTGTAACTCCTCTTGGGATACCAATTAGTCATAGTCATGTGATCGTATTTTGCATAATTGGGTTAAATGTTGCAAAAAAGCAGGAAGTTGACTATAAAGGAATTGGAAAAATGGCTTTATATTGGGTACTAACTTTACCAATTGCAGCATTAATGGGAGGTATAATATATTTTGGTTTTTATTTGAATGGATTTCGCTAAATATTTAAGCTCAAAAATCATAAAAATAATATTAAATAAAAAGTGATAAAATGGGTTCATTAATAAAAACAAGGGATATCAAAAAAACTCATAATCTTTTTCATGATGTAGATGTACTCGAAGGAGAAGCCGATGGTATCAGAAGAGAGATATTAACTCACATTTCTAAAGGAGAATTAAATCCAAGTGTAAGGATAGATTTATCCCATCTAATAAAAAGATTAGATGATGTTGCAAATTGTGCTACTGGTGTTGCTAGAAGAATTGCAACGATTCCAATGATTTTTTGGGAGCAAAGTAGCGATGAAACAATTAATCTAATAGAATTGATGATGAGTACAACAGTTGAATGTGCAAGCTACTTGGACAAGATTGTTATTAATTTATTAGGTGATCGGCAGCAAGTAACATCATATGTAAAAGAAATCAATCTTCTCGAACATGAAATCGATTTAGCAAATATAAAACTAAGAAAAAGTCTTCAGGAAACCCAATATAATGTGAATGCCTTTACGATATTTACTGTAGGGAATACGATGGATATTATAGAAGCAATATCAGATTCAATTGAGATTGTTGCTGATTATATAATGCAATTACTAACAAGTGCTAATGTTCTTTAATTTTAAGATAAATCAAATCTTTATTACTTAAAATAGATTTTTCTTGAGTAATATTGCTAAACATCTCGATCCATTACAATATTTCAGTCAAATCCCAATTATATTTGATTATTAGTTTTTATAAAAATACTATATATTCTCTATAGTTCTCTATATTCTATAGCCTAACAAGTAATAAGTGTTTATTCGTAATACTAAATTAATTAACAACAATATAAGATTATTTTAGAAGAAAAAATAGAATTATTATGAAAAGAGGCACTCTTTATTTAACCATTTTTTTAGTCGGCATTATTATTGGTGTTGCATTTAGTTTCATTGATAATTATATTAATTCTTTTATTTAAAATATGACATATAAAAAAGGAGATAGTCGTTCCCGTAAAATAAGAAAGAAAAGCTTGGGATCGTTATTTATTATTCTTATAATTGGTTTTATCTCTGGCGATATTATTTCCGACGCAGTACTTCTAAGTGGAGATACTAGTACTCACATTACGATAATATATAGTTCAGAAAAAGCGAGTTGGATGACAGTAGCTTACCAAGATTTTTTGGATGAATGGAATTCTAACCAATCAAACGGAAAAATCACTATAGAAATGCATCCATATGGTTCTTCCGATTCGATAATAAGCATCCTTAACGGTGAAATTCACCCAACAATCTGGAGTCCTGCAAGTTCCATTTGGATGCCGGTTCTCAATACCAAATGGAAGAGTTACACTGGTAGTAGCACGCCAATAGTAACTATTGATGAGGCAGTAAAGATCATTTACTCGCCAATAGTCATAGCAACATGGGAAGACTTTAATCAAACACATAACATTAAAAGTTTGGCTGATGTTAGGAGACTTACTCTTAATTCCAGCGTTAATGTGAAAATGGCACATACCGATCCCCGTTTGTCAAATTCTGGTTTTATGACGACGATAATGTCGCTTTCCGCAGCATCGGGAACGCCATCTGAAAATCTCACAATGGACGACCTTAGTAATACAACCGTCCAGAATTGGATCAGGGATTTTGAATCAAGCGCCGTATTGTATGGGAAATCAACGGGATTCTTATCCCGCTATATGAAGGACGGAGGACCAAATACTTTAAACATTGCCTTTTTATACGAGAACCTCGTGAGCGACATTTCTAACGATGCGTCGGGAGGTAAAATCATAGCCGTATATCCAGAGGAAGGTACATTATATAGTGACCATCCTTTTTGCGTGTTAAACGCTGATTGGATAACTCCTAAACAAAGAGTTGTTGCCGAAGCGTTTCTCGATTTTTTGAACCAAACTGAAACGGTAGAATCGGCAATGCAATACGGTTTCCGACCGATCGATACTTCAATTCCTTTGGATCCCGCCGTGTTTAATTACGAAACAAATGGAATACAACTGAATATGAATGTTCCTGAAATGAGTCCTCCAGTTAACGGTACAACCTTACTAAAAATTCCTGACTTGTGGTATTTATGCAAGGCAGAAATTGAAGAAAATAACGAAATAATTGTACCCCTTGCAGTAATTTCGTTGATAGCTATCGTAGCAATAGGTATTGTCTTGTTTATAAAAAAAAGATCTACATTGAAACGAAGGTAAAAAATGATACTGTATAAACAACGAAAACACATAAAAAATGAATAAAATGTTAGAAAAGTTAAAACTTCGAAGGAAGCCTAAAGACAACCAGATATCCCTAAGCTTAAGAATCGATAATTTTTTTTCAAAACCAAAATATAGAAAATTACTCGATGCGGTAACTTTATTATTTTTTTTTTTGGTAATAATTGGACCAATAATCAACATTTTTTCTACGATTATTCTGAACATACCTTCAATCAATCAAAATATTTTCAATGATCCCTTGATAGGATCCTTAAAATGGGATAGAATTTTAGAAGCTCTCCAGACTTCTTTTTTAATTGCTACTATAGCCGTTTTTTTTGACCTCATCATTGCTTTCCCGATCGCAATCATACTTACACGATATAAATTCAGGGGCAAAAAGTTTCTCGACGCATTGGTGGATTTACCCATGGCCGTGCCTACGAGCACCCTTGGATTTTCACTAATGTTGTTTTGGGGCCTTTTTGGAATCACACCGGGATTTGAGTTGCTAATTTTAGGTCACATAATCTTTACCTTTCCTTATATCGTGCGCAATATGAAGATAGTATTAGAAAAAACTGATACGCTCTATGAAGACGCAGCAAGAACTCTTGGAGCCTCGGGAATTACGGTCTTTAGGACGATCACGTTACCAATGATGAAAGAGGGTATAATTGCGGGAGCTATACTCGCTTTTACTCGTAGTCTTGGAGAAACAGGTGCAAGCTTAATCATCTCGGGGTTAGTTGAAACTGCTCCAATATTGATTGTGGGCTTTAGAAGACAACTAGAGTTGCCCTCAGCGTCTCTTGTTGCTGCAATACTCATTTTAGTTTCGTTAATTTTATTATTTTCAATAAAATATTTTACTAGGAAAGTTGGATTTCCCGTCAAAAAGGTATGGCCGAAAGGGGAAAAAAAGCTAAGCCATAAATCTTTACGATATATGAGAGATTTATTATCTATAACAATTCTTGTCGTGATGATGATCATACCCGCTTTTTATGTTATCACTCAGCTCGTTGGGACCGACTTTATTGGAGAACTAACAGAAGCCGATCAAAAATGGGCGTTTTTATATAAAAGCTTGGTCTATTCCATACAGATAGGTGCATTAGCAGTATGTATCAACATTATGTTTGGTATTCCCTTTGCATACATAATCACCAGAAGAAAATGGGGAAAAATAATTACCGTATTAGACACCTTATTAGATATCCCTATTGCAATACCCTCGGCCGCTCTTGGATTTGCTATGTTCCTATTTTGGGGTCCTGCAGGATTGGGCGTGCTGACACCTGGATTTCTTATGATACTGTTCGTTCATGTGTGTTTTACATTTCCTTATATGGTAAGACCTATTATTGGCGTACTAGAGAGTTCAAATAGAGGCGTTGAGGAGGCAGCAAGCACTTTGGGAGCTTCCGATTTGACGGTATTTCGTCGAATAACTCTTCCGAATATCAAACAGGGTATCATTGCTGGATCTATAATGGTCTTCACTCGGTCGTTAGGTGAGACGGGAGCTACTATTGTCGTGATGGGAAGCGTGAGAACGGTCCCTGTTTTAATAGTTGATTGGGTTGAAGCAACAGCGTGGTCGAGCGCTGTGTTTGCCAGTATTATAGTTATAATTTTTGGCGCACTTCTAATATTTGCTCTAAGAACAGTAAGAAAAAGAGGGGATTCTTCATAAAATGCCAACAATAGAACTTAAAGATATCACTAAAACATTTAATAAAGGTAAAGTCCTTGCGGTTAACGAGATTTCTCTTGAAATTACCGATGGAAATTATGTTTTTTTACTTGGACCGAGTGGTTGCGGAAAGACAACGACTTTAAGGATGATTGCAGGATTAGAAAAACCCACAAAAGGCATAATATATATTGATAATAAAAATATGGCCGGAATTCCTCCTGAAGATAGGGATATGGGATTCATTTTTCAGCATTTTGAAATATTTATGCATCTTACTGTTTGGGAAAATGTAACTTTCGGTCTGGAAATGCGTGGGTATTCTGATGAATACATCATTAAAAAGGCAGAAGAAGCGCTAAGAACAGTGGATTTATTTCACCACGCAGAAGAATTCCCTTCGATTTTTGGAAATCCTGGTCTTCAAAAGCTAGGAATTGCCAGGGCGATTGCAACGGGAGCAAAAATTCTCATAATGGATGAACCTTTGGGATCGTTAGATCCGAAAGTATCAAATGTATTTAGACACGAATTAAGAAATTTAATCAAAGATTTAGGTCTTACTGCCATTCATGTCACCCATAATCAGCAGGAAGCCATGGCAATCGCAGATAAAATCATAATAATGAGAGCTGGGAAGATCCTTCAACAGGGCTCTCCGTACGAATTATACGAAAACCCAAAGAGCATATTTGTTGCAAATTTTCTTGGCGAAACTAATTTTTTACAAGGATTTGTTTTAAAACAATTTGATGAGAATAAAATGAATGTAAGGCTTCGATTAGGGGGTCCTACATTACGATGTAATAATGATTCGAATAAATTTAAACTTGATAATAATGTCGTTATTGCGTTCCGATACGAGGACGTGTATGTATTTCCAGAGGATTATGATTTTAAATCTAGCCCTCACGAGTGGGATAAAATCCAAATTTTTAAAGCGAAACTTGAGACATCAAGGTTTATTGGGGCAACGAAAAGGTTTTACTTGATCTTGGATAGCGGAGATACTTTTATATCAATAAAACCAGGGACCTTCGAAGAAAATTTTATGCCAGGACAAGAAGTACTTGTGGGAATACCTGAAGATGATATTCATGTGTTTAATGCTCCAAAAGATCTATTACACGAACTATCTTTAATGTAAAGAGGTGATAGGATTGGTAACAATAGAGCTTAAAAATATCTCAAAATCTTACAGAAAAATCAAAGCTATTGACAATATTTCGCTCAAAATAAACGACAACGAATATTTCATCTTACTTGGTCCTACGGGAGCAGGTAAAACTACCTTATTAAAACTCATTGCAGGACTGTTTAAGCCTGACTCGGGAAAAGTATATATTGATGGAAAAGACGTAACAAAATTGCCTCCCGAAGAGAGGAATATTGGATTTATGTTTGAAAATTACGCTCTTTTCCCGCATATGTCAATATACGATAACATAGCGTATAGCAGCCGCGTTCACGCAAGAGACAAGACACAAACAAAAGCAATTGTTGAACAAGTACTAATGATGACCCTTTTAACAGGGAGAAATGAAGCACTTCCGGAAGAGATGAGTGGTGGAATGAAGCAAAGAGTAGCACTTTGTAGAGCATTGATGAACTTAGAACAAACCAAACTCTTGATCTTAGACGAACCCTTAAAAGCCTTAGACGCGGGCCTTAGAATGAGCTTGAGAAGGGAATTACTATTAATGGCTAAATCTAACCAACTAGAGCTGACAGTGATACATGTAACCAATGAAGAACAAGAAGCTATGATGGTTGCCGATAAAATAGCCGTGATAAATGAAGGAAAAGTAATGCAAGTAGGGACTCCATATGAAATTTATTACAGACCAAATGACCTCTTTGTAGCGAATTTTATGAGTGAAATAAATTGCATTGATTGTATTTGCGTGAAAGACCAAGAACCACAATGGGATATCAGTTCAAAATCAAAAAAAGGAGATAAATTTTTTGAAGAATTACAAGAAAAATCTTGTCCAATGCTAATTGATGTTGGTTCGAAAAATTGTTTCGCATCTTATGTAAAATCTGGTTTGTTTGATGATATTAAAAATGGTGAAAAAATCTTATTAATAATTAGGGCCAATCATATTAAAATTAGACTTGGAGATCGCACCACAGAAAAACGAAACGCCTTTTTGGGAAAAATTATACGGCGCAAGTTTATGGGTGTTTTCTATAGGTTTGAAGTTCTCTGTGATGTTAATGGAAATAAGAAACTTATGATAGTCTCTACTTTAGCCACTTCTGAAATCCACAATGATTTTGTTGAAACTTCAGAAGTTACTATATATTTTCCTAAAGAATTAGGAATTGTATTTAAACATCCAGGAGAAGAGTACATAAGGGAAGTATTTAAATTAGAATAAAAAACA
>JBHLMB010000518.1:0-3100 GCA_048938565.1 Promethearchaeota archaeon
CCTTTTCATGTTACGTAGCGAAATTTTCAGTATTATGCCCATATTTTTCTTTTTCTCTTAATTGTTTTTTTTTTCTTATTTCATATTAATTTCAGTTCAAAATAATATCGAACACTGCACGATAATAATATATATAAGGGTTTATAAACTTATCGATCACTGCACGATACATTTTGAATTTGAATTAAAGGTGATATTTATTATTTCTAGAGTCTAATTTTTCTTGAATTCAATAGAATACATAAAAACAAGTTCTTCTCTTATCAAAACATCTCAGGTCCATCAATTTCAGATAAACTTTAATTCAGTCATACTTTATTCAATAACATGCAATTAATTGAGGAAATGGAAGAACAATACATTGAAGCAAATGGGATAAAGCTTCACACGATGATTACGGGCACGGGTCCTTCGTTAATCTTATTGCATGGCTTTCCAGAGTTCTGGTATGGATGGAAAAATCTAATTCTTGCGTTAAAGGACGAGTTTAAGCTAGTAGTTCCAGACCTCAGAGGGTATAATCTTTCAGATAAACCTGAAGGTGTCGATCAATATCATATAAATGTTCTTGTTGAAGACATCCATCAATTATCCAAAAATCTTGATCTTGGTAAATTCACATTGATTGGACACGATTGGGGTGGTTTCATTAGTTGGGCTTTTGCGGAAAAACACCCTGAACTGCTCAATAAATTGATCATATTGAATTCTCCCAATCCAGCAATTTTTCAAAAACATCTTTTAATCTATCCAGCTCAACAAAAAGCAAGCGCTTACATATCACGATTCGCAGCTTCAAGTAATGCAGATAATTTAATGAAAGATAATTGTCAATTGTTAAGAAATACTATCTTTGGAACAGCCAGTAATAAAGAAGGCTATTCTGAAGAGGATGTAAATAAGTACTTGAAAGCTTGGAACCAACCTGGAGCAGTGTGGTCAGGAGTAAAATATTATAAGGCTAATCGTGATTTCTCTGATTTAACGGGAGTAATTAAAGTACCAACTCTTGTATTATGGGGGATGAAAGACATATTCGTTCTATCTAGTTCGCTGGATGATCTTCCTGATTATGTTGAAGATCTTAAAATTGTTACGAACGAGCATGCTTCTCATTGGTTAGTTAACGACGATATTGATTTCGTAGCATCGAATATTAGAGAGTTTGTCCGGGAGTGAAATCAAAACATTAATAAAACTTGTTAACATTAAACCAAGGGCAATTCTCTGCACCACTCCCTATTTTTTTATTTTTTTTTTAGATAATGATCTTCAATCTTTTATTATTTTTTATATTGATAGAATTACTACAAATATTTATCAGATGATTTTATATGTGAAAGAAAGCGTGAGAAGCTTACTATTTAATGTCTATTTATAATAAATGAAATGTATAAAAAGTAAGGATGCTTGGATAGATTGATGTCAAGTAGTAAAGATAAAGCGCTAATAGAACTTATTTCTGTTTCAAAAAAATACGAAAATCAGAAAGTACTTGATAATGTGTCTTTTCGGATTGAAAAAGGTTGCATATTTGGATATATTGGACCTAATGGGGCAGGAAAAACGACTACGATGAAAATAATCGTTGGGTTGGTTCAAGACTACGAAGGTAAGATACTTTTTCGCGGTAAAGACGCTTTCAAGGATCGGTTAAACCTCCACAAATCTCTTGGATATATCCCACAGGAAGCTGGATTTCAACAATGGAGAACCATAGATCACGCTCTCAAGACCTTTGGGCAATTATCTGGAATAGATTCAGATCGATTAGAAATACGCATTCAAGAGGTTTTAAAGCAAGTTGGACTGTCAGAAGTCCGACATACTAAAATTAAGTATTTATCTGGAGGCATGATCCAAAAACTACGCCTTGTTCAAGCCCTCCTTCACGAGCCAGAACTCCTTATACTTGATGAACCATTGTCTGGCCTAGATCCTTCAACACGATACCAAGTGAAAAACATCATCAAGACCTTATCACAAAAAGGAACGACAATATTCATTTCCTCACATATTTTAAGCGATATTCAAGACATTGCAGATGAAATTGGTATTCTAAATTTAGGACAACTAGTAAAAGTAGGAACTCCTGCAGAACTACAAAAAGAATTCCAGATCGGAAATATCATTCAAATTGAGGTTGCTGATAGCTCTCCTTTATGTGATGGACTTGAAAGCCTTCCAAATGTAAAAAATGTTGATATTATTAATAGCACAATGCAAAGAGTTCTTCTTAAATCGGATATTGACATTGATGAGGCCATCACGGATATCTTAGGAAAAATAACAAGCCAAAAATGCCAGTTGAGGGGCTTTTTACTAGTTAAACCAAGTTTAGAAGATGTATACTTGAAATATGTTGGAGGTGCCCCTTCGTGAGTTTATGCTTATTATTCAAGGACGAGTTAAGAGGATTTTTTAAGTCAAAAGTAATGATAATATTATGGATTGGATTGCCTTTATTAACGCTTTTAATTCGATTACTTTTCAGCTTCGATCCCGAATCCCCACAGGATATTTCTACAACTATGCTAACAATAACAGTCATTACGGCGCTTTCTGGTTCTTTAGCAGCTATTATGCTAAGCACGGCAATAGCTAACGAACGTGTCAAGGGCGTTTACGATCTTTTCCTGATAAGACCCGTAAAAAAACACGAAATCGTGCTCGCAAAATATTTATCTGTAATGTTTTGCTTGATAATAGCGGTTAGCATCTCTTTAATAGTAGGAATTACTTTCGACATTCTATCCGAAAGCTCGCTTGATCCTTTTGATTTATTAGAAGCCAATATTGAAAGCCTCATTGTAATGGTAGCAAGCATGTCAATATCTTGTACGATTGGTATTGTTTTAGGAATGTCGCTTGATTCTGTTGCGGGAGTTGGAATTCTTTCATATTATTTAGGCAGTCAACTATCTGTGATTGTAACATTACCCAAATTGTTTATTCAAAATTTAAACATGATATTAATTGCTCCGCTTCTAGGATTAAGTATCACGGTCGCTTTATTGTTTATAAGCGTTTTACAGTTTAATAAAAAGTTAAAATAATAAAAATTCCATTTTCTTTCTTTCTTTCCTCAAATAGAAGTAAT
>JBHLMB010000519.1:0-3096 GCA_048938565.1 Promethearchaeota archaeon
ATGTATCCATCCACGGGCGTGGAGCTTATAAAAATAATTCAATCTTATGGAAGAGATGATCTTAATGATAAAATGGGGGAAATAATCGCAAAGAATTCGGAACTGAATGATAATCCTAAAATAAAAGAAGCTTTAAAAGCGTGAAAAAGGGTGAGAAAGGGCTGCTAATTTAAATATTATTACAGGAATATATACATAGCTAAAAAAATATAATTTAAAAAACTTCATGATTACAATGCCGGGTCGTCGAGGTGATGGAGTATTTGTATTTCAGATCATTTACTGGGGACCATTTCAGGCGGGAAAAGGGACAGCTTTAAATTGGTTATATAAAAAAGGAAACCTTTGCACGGGAGCATTAGGGATTGCGCATGACAAAGATCCTTATGCGGACATATTTTTTTTTGATAAAGTAGTAAGTAGGTTAGATATCGTGCTAATGTGCTATGCACTTCCCAGTCCAAAACGACATTTCTTTCTAAGAAAAAGAAGATTAAACCGAGCAGATGGAATAATATTCATGTGGGATAGTCTTGTTGATAAATCTCCCGAAAATATTACTTCTTTAAATGAATTACTACAATTCGCTCCGAATAATCTTCCTATTATAACATGTGCTAATAAACGAGATCTAACTAAAATAATTTCCATCGAGGAATTACGCAAAATCTTAAATAATATGGGGTTGTCTCGTTCCCAGATCTACGAGTCTATTGCTACAGACGGAGTTGGTCTGAAAGAGAGTCTTTTCTGCGTGGCTGAAGAGTCCATTTCCATTTTTGATCAAAAGAAATCATGAATCTCACACGATACTATGGTTCAGGTAAGAAAAATGAGGAAAATTGAAAACCAAGTATCTAATTTCTTAATTGAGATCATGACTAACCCCCTTCGAGTTCAAATGAATAATCCAAATTTGCCCGTACCCTTCAATGAATTTGAAACTTTAATAAAGGGATGCTTAGCTCATCTTAAAAATATCTCTAACTTGGTAGTTTTAAATGAAAACTATAAAGACTTGTTAATCATTGCTGACACTCATGGGTTCATGGATTCCACAATTAGAATCATCCAACCTTTTTTGGAAGAAAAAGTAGAAAGCTTGGTGTTTTTAGGTGATTATGTCGATAGAGGTCCATGTTCATTGGTTAATTTAACTTTAGTCTTAGCCCTAATGATTGCTTGGCCTAATATAGTCACTATATTAAGGGGTAATCATGAACATTTAAAAATTAATGCTGCGTTCGGGTTTAAAAAAGAATTATATGCTTATCACTATCGATTAAAAGAAATTAAAAGAATTGAAGAACTATTGGGTCATCTTTATAACCATTTATCTCTCGCAGCATTAACTCCTCAAAAATCAATCACATGTCATGCGGGAATTCCAAAAGGAATGAAAAGCATTAAAGAATTAGAAGCAATACCTAAACCTCATGACTCATTATTAACCAATGGGCTTGCGGGAGAATATAAAAAAGCATTACAGATTTTATTAAATGAACCAAGAGAAAACCAAGATGTCCCATTCAGGTCTTATTTTAAAGATAACATGTTTTATTTTAATGAAACGGTCGTGGAAGATTTTTTAAGGAATAGCGATGCGAGAAGAATTATTAGAGGGCATGAATCTTCCCGGGGCGGATTTCAGAGTATATTCAACGGAAAGATCCTTCACATTATTTCCACGGAGCCTTACTTCGATAAAATTTCAGGAGCTCGTGTAATTCATGAGCAATCCGATGGGCGGACCTTTCTCAGGGATCTTGATTTTAATGAAATTAAAGAAATAAAAATTTTCTAGATTTATTTAATTCATTAATATTTGAAAAAGAAAGATTATTTAATGCCTAATATATATCTTCTAAGAGGGTAATTCCCGAGAGAAAACACTTCAATAAAAAAAACTTTTTAAACACATGAAAATGCAAAGGCAGAAAAAGTTCTCTAATGTATTAAGGGAAATATTGGAAAGGGCAGGCTGGTATCTGGATGATTTACACCCCAATATTTTAGTTAGACAGGGAGTAAAGAAAAGACATTTAGATCAAGTAAATTCAAGCTAAATAAGATGAAAATAATGGATATTGATGAAGAAGATTTAAATACATTAAAGGAATTGGAAGGCTTGTTCGGTAGAAACATTCCTATAGTAGATAATATACAGGGCAACACGTTTGGAGTGAAAATAGAAAACGGAAAGGTTATTGGATTGGGATTGTATGGAAATAAGCAACACATCCTTAATGAATTTAGAGAAATACTAGAAATACCACCATTAGAATTCAGTGAGATCTCACTTCCTGATTCAATCGGGAATTTTTCCTCACTTAAGAAACTTTACATATCATCAAACGCTCTACGCAGGCTTCCAAATTCCATTGGAAATATTGCAACTCTCAAGGAATTAAACCTTTTCGGAAATCAACTGACTTCGCTTCCAAAATCAATCGGAGATTTGAGCTCATTGGAAATCCTTAATATAGATTTTAATCAGTTGGAGAGGCTCCCTGATTCAATGGATAAACTAAAATCATTAAAGAGTTTAACTTTAATATGTAATAAATTGAAAAGCCTTCCGGAGACTTTTGGAGAGTTAAATTCCCTTGAGAGATTAACCTTAACCGGAAATCCCATAGAAAAACTCCCAATATCATTTAAAAATTTAGCCTCATTAGAAAGGCTTGAATTTTCAGGAGTAAAAGGACCAATGGTAGAGAATGTCCAACAAGTATTAAACTTGGAGTCGCTTAAAGAATTATTTCTCATGGGGAATGAAATGCTTGAATTTCCCGAAATCACCCATAAAATTGGTTTGGAAAGGTTATACTTGGGTAATAATAAGATAAGCTCTCTTCCCAATACTTTCAAGAATCTAACTTCTTTAAAAAACTTGAGTATCTTTAATAACCTTTTTGAAAAATTTCCTGAAATTTTATTAGAATTAAAGAACTTAAAAGAATTATGTATCGGTCGCAATCCTTTTTCAAAAATAATAATAAAATCTATTTCACCTCCTCCATATTCTCCGGTCATTGAATCCGCTTCAAGCATTCAGGATCCAGAGTTAAAAAAAAAACTTGAGTTTTTAATTAG
>JBHLMB010000520.1:0-3095 GCA_048938565.1 Promethearchaeota archaeon
TGACTAAATCGTCCTTGATTGATCCACCTGGATTAAGGATAGCTTTAGCTCCATTTTCTACAGCAGCTTCTAATCCGTCTGGAAATGGAAAGAACGAATCTGTTCCCATGACGGAGTCTTTGAGCTCTTGTTCGTGTCCAAATTCAATAGCCTTTTGAATAGCAAGCTTTACCACATGAACTCTAGACTGTTGACCAGCTCCTATGCCAATAGTATAGTAGCCATCTTCGTAGATTCGAGCGAAACAAGCAGAATTAGATTTTGCCCATTTTGATACTCTATAAGCGAATATAAGTGCTTCTTTTTCTATTTCAGATACCTGTTTTTTACTCACGACTTTCCATTCCTTAATAATTGGTTTATGATCGTAATCCTGAACAACAGCACCTCCCAATGTCGATCTAAATTCTGGATTACGGTATAGCTCGTCTCGCTTGTTTAGAAGATCGCCATATTCCAATATTCGCATGTTTTCTTTTGTTTTTAAAATTTTCAATGCTTCTTCTTCAAAAGAAGGCGCCATTATAACTTCTACATATATCTTTTCCTTATTTACGATAAAATCTGCTGCTTCCGCCGTGAGTTCTTGATTTACGCCCCAAATTCCTCCAAATGCAGACATTGGGTCACAGCTAAATGCTTTCTTTATGGATGTCAACTGGGTTTTTTTATCCAAGGCAATTCCGTTCGGAGAAGTATGTTTTAATATTGCTGTAACATAATGTTCTTTCCCAAAATCCAATAACATTTGAATACAAGAGTCAATATCCAAATAATTATTGAATGAAATGACCTTTCCTCCCAATTGTTTCATATCATGAAGGCCATATTTTGCAGACACATCCCGGTAATAAGCTGCGTTTTGATCCCAATTCTCACCATAACGACAATCCTGAACCTTTTCAAACATTTTTATTATTTGATTGCCCATTTTAACTTCGGGATTGTAATATTGCTGTAAGAAATTTGCTATAGCCAGATTATAATCTGCCATGATCGCAAATACCTTTTGGGCTAATGCCATTCGGGTTTTTTCGGTGACAGCTCCTTTATTATTTCGCATTTCTGTAAGTATTTTATCATAGTATCTTGAACTTGGAACGACAATGACATTTGGAAAGTTTTTTGCAGCTGCACGAATCATAGTAGGTCCTCCAATGTCTATCATTTCCAATGCTTCTTCCAAAGTAATTCCTGGTTTTTCTATGGCCTCCTTGAATTGATACAAGTTGCATATTACCATGTCTATAGGTGGGATGTTGTATTTTTCAGCATCTTTTACATCTTTTTCAAGGTTCCTACGATATAAAATTCCTCCTTCTACTTTAGGATGTAATGTTTTAATTCGTCCATCGAACATTTCTGGTGATTCCGTATATTCTGATATTCTTATAACTTTTATATCGTTCATTTCCAATAGTCTTGCCGTCCCTCCCGTTGAAACTACCTCCACATCATATTCATCAATCAATGCCTTGACAAAGTCTAAAACTCCACTTTTGTCGTATACAGATACTAAAACGCGTTCGATTTTTTTCATTTTCTTTTTTTTTTTTTTTGAATTATCCTGAAATACTTATGATATGATTTTGTTAAAATCTTTTTGATAATAAGTTAATAAAAAATAAGGGAATTACAAGTAGAAAATATACAAGCTAATATCTACCAATCAGATCGTGAGGCCTTTGTTCAATTTGGCCAGCGTTAGATACGATTCCTACTTTAGCCTTTTTCATGTTCTTAATACTATCTGCTCCAGCATAGACCATCCCGTTCTTTAAGCCTTCTTTTAAAGTTGATAAAACTCCCGAAACGGATCCTACAAAAGGAACATAATCGCTTACACCTTCTGGAAGGGTTTTTGAGCTTTCTCCTTCAATATACCTATCCAGGATGAATTCTGAGGTTCTGGCTTCTTTTGAGCCCATTCCCCTGTATACCTTGACCTTACGTCCTTGGATTGTATCTACATAACCCGGAGATTCCTCGCAACCTGCGAAAAAATGTCCTGACATTATTAAATCCGCTCCAACTGTAATTGCTTTGGGCAAGTCACCTGGATTTTTAAAACCACCATCAGCAATTAATCCAATTTTAGGATTATAATCCTCTATAGCGTCAGCAACTTGCGCCGTTGCGAATAAAGTTGGAGCTCCCACACCAGTTTGGATTGAGGTTGAACAGATCGATCCGCTCCCCATACCTACCTTGATTCCAATGAATTGTTCTGAAAAATCGCCTTTTGTCAATAAATATTCTGCCGCCTCGTAAGTTCCTACATTTCCTAGCACGAAATCAGATTCTAAGGATTCCATGAGTTTCCTTGCACCTTTGATATCAACATCCTTATAAAATGCAGCTACATCAATAAAAAACATGTCTGCATAATGGTCGATTTCCTTAAGAATCTTGAGAGAAGAGACCTTATCGGGAAATCTTGGGCTTATAGCAAGAGCACAGAGTAAGCGCCCTTCTTCATCTTTAGAAGCTAATGGAAATTCTGGTTTTAAATCTTTTGTAGTAATTAAACCTTTTAAAAAACCATCTTCTATAATGGGAAGCTTTTCAATTCTATGCTTGAAAAGCATGTCTAATGCTTTTTCTCTTGAGGCACCTGGATCAATGGAAACTACATTTTTTGTCATATAATCCTTAACATTACCCGTGTTCATTAATTCCTCTTTATAAGGAAAGTCTCGTTTCGTAAAAATTCCACACACCTTTTTATCCTTATCTACAACAACGAGACCGCTGATACCGTCCTTTTCCATTCTTAATTTTGCTTCTGCTATTTTAGCATTTATGTTTATGATTGCCACATCGTCAATAACAAAGGATCGCGCTCTTTTCACCTTCCTGACCATTTCTAATTGTTTTGTCATAGTACAATTTCGATGAAGAACGCCTAACCCTCCAAGTAAGGCCATTTTTATAGCCATCTCTTCTGCCGTTACCGTATCCATTGCCGAACTTATGATTGGGACATTAAATTCGTATTTTCCTAATTTTGAACTGATGTCAACTTTATCAAAATCAAAGTTTGTATAACCAGGTAAAATAAGAATGTCATCAAATGTGGCTATAATAATGGCCTT
>JBHLMB010000027.1:0-4397 GCA_048938565.1 Promethearchaeota archaeon
TTCAATATATTCTAAGCGATAATCTTTTTCAATACCCTCTAATCTTATCTCTTTGTTTGCTAAACCTGTTTTTTTTTCTTGATGAAAAAATTATATGATCTGTATATTTAATAAGATTCTGAGTATCTATGTCAGCTAAATGAAAATCATCAATAAAGAGGATAAGATTTTCTCTGGTTATTGAATTTGTTATTTGATTATATTTTCTTTCTATTGTATCTTTCCTTAGTGATGAAATATCTGGGATATATGAGGAAAGTGCATCTATTATGTCATCTAAAGTTATTCTATATTTATCAGTTATGTGAAATGCATCAAAGCATTTTCTTCTGAATATTTCATAACCTGAATGTGAGATGTAGACTTGTTTAGGTCCAACTGATATTATTTTCTTACCTTTAAATTTCTCAATAAGTAATGCCACTTGAATTAAAGCGGTTTTACCAATACCTCCAACACCATATACTTCAATGCTTTGTTCCATATTAGAGATTATTTGGTGTAGTTTATCTTTTCTACCACAAAAGTTTTTAAACTTAATTTGATCTTCTTTATGCCATTCACAGATTTTCTCAGCAATTTGGAATTTAATTTTCTCTAGATTTGAATTATTAAAATCATTATATTGAAAAATTCCAAAATTTAAGTCAGATTTTTTGATTTCATCAATTATATCCAATGTTAATTGGTATTCGTTGTTTTTAGTTTTAGGAAATATGTTAAAATTGAAAATTATTAGTGGTTTGTCAATATTAGAGGATAATTGAAGCTCACAATATAAATTTGATACATTTTGCTCATTAAATTTTAGGGGACAGCTTATTACACTACATTTATCTATCAAGCAATTTTGAATCTGTTTTTCATTGTAAGGTGCAATGAAAAAAAGAATCAGATCAGATTGATGCAAACTCTCTATTGAATTTCTATGGGATTCGTCTCCTCTAGATAAATTAACTTTTATCCCAATATCATTAAAGGCTTTAATCAGTGGATCTATAATATTTGATTTAAAATCGGAAATATTCAACGAAGATGTTGAAATATGAACTGTAAGCATTTTAATAACAATAAATTTTTCTTTTTAAGTAAATTATTTAGAATAGTTATAATATCTTTCCAAAATGATAAGTCAATTGGATTTTATTAGCTCTAATTGGGATAAAATTTATTTTCATATCCTGAGGTTGTTGCATTTTAAAAAATAATCTAAAAAGACCTACCTTTAGTTAAAATTATTAAATGTTGGAAAGATATTGGATAAAATAATAAAGATAATGAGAAATATGCAAAAAATTAACGAACCCGCATTGGTCGTATTATCAGGAGGACAAGATTCTACTACTTGCTTGATTTGGGCGCTAAAAAAGTTCAGTTCCGTGTCGGCAATCACTTTTAATTACAAGCAAAGGCACGCCATTGAAATCGAATGTGCTAAAAAGATAGTTGAAACGATAAACTCTACTGGAGGAAAAAAAGTTGAAGGTCATCAAATCGTAGATATGTCGTTTCTATCCGACTTGATACAGTCCGCAATGATACAAGAAACCGAGATAACTTACAACGACGAGAATATGCTCCCTACGACTTTCGTACCTGGAAGAAACATTCTATTTCTCACGATTGCTGCTGCTGTTGCGTATCAAAAAAAAATTAAGCACATCGTTGCTGGAGTTTGTCAAGAAGATTATTCGGGGTACCCCGATTGTCGTGACGCAACTATAAAGTCGCTTCAAGCAACCTTAAAACTCGGCCTAGAGCACGATGTTATAATTCATACTCCTCTGATGTGGAAAAATAAGGCTGAAACCATCAAATTTATGCAAAAATTAGGCGGAATCGACCTTTACAAGTACACGCACACATGTTACGAGGGCAAGCGTCCTGCGTGTGGGAAGTGTTTTGCGTGCGAACTACGCTTGAATGGATTCAAGGAAGCAGGCCTTGTTGATCCCTTAGAATACGCTGAATAAAATGAAATATTATTTATTGAAGTGTACGATAAAAAGATTATTTCTTATTTTCGAGTAAAATGGCTGGATTTTATTCCTCATAAGACGCAAGAGAACTCTTGCTTTCTCCAACCTTTACGAGAATTTTCTTGTTTTTATATTCGATCTTGAGCTTATCGTGGATGTATTTGGCAAGAAGCTCGCTGGTTGTGGCCGGTAATGGAAGAAAGCATACATCAGAAAGGGGAAACACGTATCTTTTTATAGGGGTTAGGACCTCAACCGAATCGCCTCGTGTCATTACTTTTATTTCTTCTGCTTCCGTCGGTATAAGTATGTAATGATCTAATGGCTCAATAATCGCTTTCAATTTTTCTGTGAGCTCCATAAAGTCCACGACGAAATAATTTTTGTCTAAATGGTCGCTTATTTCAACTGACACGTAATAGTTATGTCCGTGTAATCTAGAACACTTAAAATGTTCTTTTAAGAAGTGTGATGCGCTAAACTTAATTTTTGATTCATGAACTACGACCTTATAAACCATCTATTATTTCACATCTCTGATTTTGAATAATATACTAAAAGTTAAGATTTTTATGACAAGTTAAGTGAACAAGTCATTCGCCTTAGTTATATTTTACGCTCGTGAGAGAAATTTAATTCATAACAAGTCGATCATTTTCTGCGCTTGGATTGACAAGCTCAAGCTCTCAATTGGAATGAAACCTGCTGCTATTTCAAAAATCTGGTTTAAATATTGTGGAGAAATAGATATAGTGTTTTTTAATTGCTCATTTCTTATAATTGCGGGTTGAATTGCAAGTCCTACTGCTTGTCTGTCGCTGAGTCGAATGCTTGAAAGATGTTTTAAAATCCACTGAAGATCCTTTATTTTAGTTTTTGAGGTAACAACGAGCTTTGCAAAAACTTCTACTTCTCGATTCGCCATTTGGGTAATGAAATCCAGTTCGGATTTCACCAGATTTTCCCATTTTTCAAATGATGCGGCATTAGCGCTCCTATCTTTTATGTCGCAACAACAATATGAAAAATATTTTGCGAGATATGAGGCTTGTTCTTCAATAAGCGCAATTGTTCCGTTTGTTTCCAGATACAGTGGATATTTCATATTTTCTTTTTTCAAGGCATTACATAAAGATATAACGGCATCTAATTGATATAAAGGCTCTCCACCTGTAAAACTAATGGAATGCAAGTCTGGCGTTATGAGATTTTTAATGATATGAATGATCTTTGAAATTTTTACCGGACTTTCCTCGCTTGAGAGGATTTGAGACCCTGGGCTTTTTTCGTACATTAGTTTTCCGTTCTTTAAATCCCGTGCTTGTGGAGAATCGCACCAATAACAACCAGAGGAACCAAATTCGCCGTTGATCAAATTACATCCAGAAAATCTCACGAAAATTTGACGTTTTCCAAAACAACTTCCCCTCACCATACCTCCTTCTCCTTGAATCGAGGAAAATAACTCTGAAAAATAACCGGTTGAGTCTATCTCTGGCATTCAATTAAATATAATCATAAATTTTTTTAATACCTTATTATCAATAATGTGTCCTTGTAAAAACGAGAAGTATTTTATAAGGTATTTAATAGCCATCTTAGTAATTTTAATCCTTAATCAACTAGTATCTTACGAAAACAGGACTAATTTTTAAATGTATATAATTTTATTAATTATATGTATTTTAGTTAATCTCGAACAACTTAAGCTTAAAAATTAATAACAATAGAACTTGGAAACTGTTATTATGGAAACAAACCAAACTAACGAAATCGAAGTAACTTGCCCTTTTTGCGGAAATACAGGGAGCGTTAAAGTACCAATTGCGGTATACACTAAAAAAAAATGGGGTACGGTTAAAATACACATACCTGCTGGTGCAATTTGTAGGGATCATCATTTTATTGCCTTGATCGACACGGAAGGAGTAGTTAGGGGGTTTGAAAAGATCGAGAGCTTCAAGTCCTCAAAAGAACACGAACAAAGAAAGTTAACATTGAATTTAACCTTAAACGATCTAATTTCTTTTTTTACAATTGAAGGTTTTATACACTTATTGCACGCTATGCTATTTAATTACAAGGTTTATGTCGTCAAGAACGATCTAACTCGAAAGAATGCCATAGATATATGCGCGTTCTTCAGTTATATTCTTCCTCAGAAATATAGAAGCGAAGAACGCCTCGTTCTTATAGAAAAAACAGATCTTAATATTCTTTCTAAAAAATGTAAAGATGCTTTGCTTATCAATGCCAACAATAAAATAGTGTACTGCCCTTGGATTGAATCAGTGGACTTTATTCGAGCCATGGTTAAGAAATCGCTTGAAATAATCCGACAAGTCGAACAAATAATAATACTTCAGCAAGAACTATCAAAATTTGCTAATCTTGCCGAAATTGCAAAAGATATCCTCG
>JBHLMB010000027.1:4407-12424 GCA_048938565.1 Promethearchaeota archaeon
TCATACCTCGTTCTGAATTCATCAACTTATTTCAACAAAAATCTAATATAATGAAAATAAGTAAGAACCAACTTTCCCTACTTAAAATTTTCCTAGACCGTCATTATTCTCCCTCTTATGGAAAAAAAATAACTAAGAAATGATCCCACTATCAATAAATCGGATCAGAATAAAAAAAAATAAGAAGAAATAATAGTTCCCTAACCCGAGGGTTCAAACTTTATTAGTTCTTAAGATTTAATTATTAATTTTTTCTAATAGCGAGAATCTCCTCGCCTTCCGCCCCTCGGTTGTCTCTGAGCTCTTTCCGTGATATTAACATTAGAGGCTTGAGGCCCCTTCTGTCCTTCGGTCACGTCAAAAGTAACTTTATCCCCTTCGTATAGTGTCCTATATTCATTTTTTTCGACAATAATTGCAGTATAATGAACAAAAACATCTTCACCATCTTCAGAAGCGATAAAACCATATCCTTTCTTGCTATTAAACCATTTTACTGTTCCACTTGCCATGTTTAAAACCTTGTCCTAAAGCAACCAGTTATTCTTAACTCCTTGAAAGGTTGCTAAGTTTCTTGAATAATGTTATTGTAATAAATTTATGTTTTTTCTTTCGCTAATTTCCATTCTATAGAATTAAAAATACTTCAATTCTTTATGAAAAGATAATTTGATTCAATTTTCCTTCTCAGTATAATCTAAAATAGATTTGAACTCTCCTTTTTTTATTTTCAGTGTTTTTTCTTCTCTTGAAATATTTTTCTTTTGCCCTGCAGAAGACTTTTCACTTATCAAATCGAGTCCAGTCTTAAAGCCTATTTCTTGATCGAAAGAATTACTCGCTTGCGCTCTAATTTTGACTTCAAAATCGACATACGCCTTTCTATAGGATGTTGGAAGTAATTCCGACACGAACTGAGAGTTTGTTGCTGCTTGGACGCCTCGGAAGGACTGAACAACTGCAGGAGATATTAAATACAGATTATCCTTAGCCCTAGTGGCTGCAACATAAAATACCCTTCGTTCTTCTTCAAAAGCTTCCTCGTCTCCAAGAACCCTGCTAGAAGGAAAATAATCTTGACAGAGCATGGGAATGAAAATATGGCGCCATTCCAATCCTTTAGCCCGATGGATGGTTGATAAAATCATCGGTTTTTCTTCTATATTATTATCTCCCGATCGGACTCTTTTTGATTCTAAATTAGTCTTGTTTAGACTAAGCGTTTCTAATAGTTTTCGAATTGTTGGATAATTTTGTGTATATATGCTTAATTGGTTTAGATCTTCTATCCTATTTTCCCAGTCTTTATAACTCGATTTGATATGGTTTTCTAATAATTTTACGATATCCAGTACGACTTCATTTGGTTCGTCATCGGGACCATAATCAACAAAATATTTCACATGCCTTACTAAGTTTTTCTTTCCAATGCTTTGAATACGCGTTCCTTTCATTAGAATAGAGAAAAAATTATTTGCTATTAAGGTTTCAGCAGGATTGTCCGTTTTTGTAATTTTTTCAAAAATTTTCGCTCCTGAAGTAGTTCCAATTCCTGGTACGATATTAAAAATACGAGCCCACGATAATTCGTCGTGTGGATTATCAATTACTCTGAGATGAGCAAGCAAATCCTTTATGTGAGCACGTTCAAAAAAGGCGAGACCTGACCTAACTTCGTAAGGGATTTTTTTTGATTGAAGTTCCAATTCGATTTTCATTGAATGATGTCCTGCTCGATATAGAACAGCAATATTTTCTAAATCGCATCCCTCCTCTCGTAATCGCAGTACTTGATTTGCGATAAAGCGTGCTTGTTCTTCTTCTGTTCCAACAAACACGTGAAAGGGTTTTGTACCAGAAGACCTTACAGCTTTCATTTCTTTTTTAAATTGATTTTGGTTGTTTCTAATTGAATCGTTTGCAAGAATCAAAATCTCGGGTGTTGACCTATAATTGTATGTTATCTTGTAAACTTTGCAACCTGGATAATGGTCTTTAAACCTTATAATATTCTGAAAGTTCGCTCCCCTGAAGGCATATATGCTCTGAGCGTCGTCTCCTACGGCCATCACATTCCTTTCTGGATTTTGAGACACGATTTTTCGAACGATCTGATCTTGTATGTAATTCGTATCTTGATACTCGTCAACGAGCACGTGCTTGATCTTTCGTGCAATTAATTGTGCCACGAATTTTTCATCTAATAACTTGTTCCAGAACACTAAAAGATCGTCGAAATCGAGTAATCCGTCTTCTGCCTTTTTCCTTTCGTAAATGCGGTATACATCCTTGAGTTTTGATATAATCTCGTCGTCGTTAAATTGATCATATTTCCAGGAGATAACTTCTTTTATTGGTTTGTTACAATTAATTGAGTAAGAAAGGATATCCTTAGACATTAGAGCGGTTGGAAATCGTTGTTTGAGATCCTTCACGCCTGTACTTTGAATGGAAAGCTTCATGAGCGCTTTAGCATCGCTTTCGTCCATTATGGTGTAATTAGGTTTCAAGCCTGCGGCTTCCGAATATCTCCGCAAGAACCGATTCCCGATGGAATGGAAAGTTCCTGCCCAAATGCCCTTGGGGCGCTTCCCAAGAAGAATTTCAACGCGCTTTATCATTTCCTCTGCCGCTTTATTAGTGAAAGTAACGAGCATAATCTCTTCAGGGCTTATTCCTGAGATTAATAATTTTGCGACTGAATAAACTATCGTCCTTGTCTTTCCCGAACCCGCTCCCGCTATAACTAAAACGGGCCCTTTTTGACTGTTAATGATCTCAAGTTGCTCTTCGTTAAGATCGTGCTGAAAATCAATGAATGAGTAATCCTTTACTTGATGAACCTGCTCAATTTCAAACATATTTTCTTCATTTTCGTCATAAAATTCAAACACAAATTCTTCTTTGATTTCTTCTTTTTTATCTATCACTTTCTTTCTAATACTCATCAATATGTAATAAGCTTTATTACTATTACTTAAATACAGGGACTCGACTTGATTAATGTTTATGAGATAATACTATAATACCAAAACCACCTTGATTTTCTTGTTACTGATGAAATAATGCGTGTTTAGTTATTATTGTTGCTTATTCTAAAATTTTATAATTAAAAAGTTCGTATCAAAAGGAAGAAAAAATGGAAAAATCTTTACTTTTTAAATACATTTCTACACTATACTTTAATATAGGAACCAAGTTTAATTATCGAATTACCCATTTTATGCAGGTGTATTCTCGTCACAAAAAATGATCTCAATACTAAAGAAGAGGATCAAGATCGCTACGAATTCCTCGTTAATAGTATAATGGACATTATCATTGAGATCGATTTAGAAATGAAAATCACATACATTAATTCTAAAGTTTACGATATTACAGGATATCATCCTGAAGAAGTCATGGGAAGTTCTATATTCGATTATGCCCATCCCGATGATATTCCACCTTTAAAGAAATGCGTGGAAGAAGGGATCAAGACCAGAAAGACCGTGACGATGGAATTCCGACTAAAACACAAGAAAGGACACTACATACGCGTGTCAATGAAAGGTACGATGGCGCGATTAGAGGATAAACTCATTCCGGTGGCCGTTTTACGTGATCTTACGGGACAAAAAAAGTCTGAAAACGAGTTGAGAGAATTCAAGGAAAAATACAATAGTCTTATTAAAAACACTTCAGACATTATTGCTGAAGTCGACATGAAGGGCGTGGTTACCTATATGAGCCCTCAAGTATATGAGGTCACGGGTTTAAAACCAGAAGAATTCCTCGGCAAGAAATGGTATTCATATGCTACATCAGATATTAGCCCTATAAAAAAAATGTTGCATCCCAGTCAGACTGTTGATGAAATTCAATTTGAATACGAAACAATTCATGAGCGTAATCAATGTCAGGTATGGTTGGAAGTCAGAGGAAAGCGTTTTACCAACGATCAAGGACAGAAAAAAGATCTCATCATTGCTAGGGATATTACAGAAAAAAAGAAGGCAGAAGAAAAACTCAAGGAGGCGTTAAAAAAAGAAAATTTTTACAAGAACCTCTTCACTCACGACATTAACAACATTCTTCACATCATCCAGACATCTCTTTCTCTATTTACATTATTTAAGAACGATCCAACCAAGTCCGATGAACTCGACAACCTGGTAAAGATATTAAAGGAACAAGTAGTAAGAGGTTCGCTCTTGGTTTCGAATGTAAGGAGGTTATCCGAAATCGAAACCCAATTTTTTACTCCTGAATCCGTGGATGTTTGTGACGCTTTAAGAAATGCAATAAAATTCGTAAAAGAAGGCTTTCAAAACACAAAAATCGATATCAATGTAAATTTCGAAGGAAATTTATTTTTCGTGCAAGCTAACGAGTTGCTAGTGAATGTATTTGAAAACATTCTGATTAACGCAGCAAAATACAACGACAATCCCCTGATTGAAATATCCATTAATATTTCTACCTCTAAGGTGGACAAGCGAGATTATGTAAAAATCGAGTTCCTTGACAACGGCGTTGGCGTGCCCGACGATAAAAAAGAACTGATCTTTCAAGAAACGAGTAGGTCAGAAAAGGGTGGAAAGGGTCTTGGCTTTGGACTAACGCTCGTCCGTAAGATCGTGGAAAACTACAACGGAAAGGTCTGGGTCGAAGACCGCGTCAAAGGAAAACCCTCGAAGGGAGCTAATTTCGTTGTATTAGTACCTCAAGCTATCTAAGCTCATTTTTAGATAAGTATTTCAAAATCTTACCACGTGGATTTAAATAGCCATTGCATAGTTTGATCCACAAAAGAATGATAATTTTATAGAAAAAAAATAGAGACAAAAAATATATTTGATTTTGGTTCAATCGGATTTTATATCATTATTGGAGTCATCGTGCTTTCTTTTTTCATCTTTATTCCCCTCTTGATTGCGTCTTTAAAAGTAGTTTCCGAATATGAAAGATTAGTTGTTTTTCGTTTCGGTCGTTATCATTCGATAAAGGGGCCTGGTGTTGTCTCAATCATTCCGGGAATCGATAAAACGAGAAAAGTCGATATGAGGACGATAAAATACGACGCTCGCATAATCAAGATAATTACAAAGGACAATGTAAGGTGCGATGTTGACACGGTAGTTTATTATAAAGTGATAGATCCTAAAAAGGTCGTTGTTTCAGTAGCAAACTATACTTTTGCTACCCAGAGCATAGCAAACACGGTATTGAGGGAGGTATTGGGGAGGGCTGAGCTCGACGACTTGTTGACTAAAACGCATGATTACACGATAGAGATTCAAAAGCAAATCGACACCAAGACAGATCCATGGGACATTAAGGTTAGCGATGTTGCCATAAGCGATGTTATTCTTCCCGTGGAAATGCAAAGAGTTATCGCAAAGCAAGCAGAAGCAGAAAGAGAAAAGCGAGCGAGAATCATCGTAGCAGAAGGAGAGTATATTGCAGCACAAAAAATGCTTGATGCCGCTCAAATTTACGCCAATAGCTCTATCACTATCAAGTTGAGAGAGCTTCAAACCATGACAGATATAGCGCGAGAAAAGAATTTGGTAGTAATAACCAATACGAGCGATGTAAGCGAATTAGGGAAATTTATTGCTTTAAGTAATAATAAATTAGGTAAAGTCCTCAAGCAAAATGGTCGATCAAGAATTAAAAACATTTTTTTTTTAATATTATAATAAAATAGCAAGAAAATATGAGAATAACAAAATGATTTTATTAACGATATCAGTAGCAATAGTTATTTTAGGTATCGCTTTTGTAGTTGGAGAGATCGAATCAGAAGAAGTTAACTTTTTCGGACCATTAGCATTGATTTGTATGATTTTAGGTCCTGTGCTTTGGTTCGCTTCAAATCCCTTAAACTCACTGAAATCCATTGAGCTATTTGTAGAATTGACAATAATCTTGTTGTCTGTTGCTATTGTCCTTTCTGGATTTTCTGTATTTATTATGGTAAAGATGGTTAGAATTAGAAAAAACCCGACAATAGAAGAGGAATTTGTAGGGGATTTAGGCAAGGTTGTCAAGTCCATTAGTAAGTCGAACGAAGGATACATCAAGTATAAAGAAGAATTATGGAAAGCACTCTCTAATGTAGAAATTGCTCCAGAACAAGAAGTAAAAGTAATAAAAAAAAAGGGTCTCGTTCTTTTTGTTGAACCCTTAAAAGACAACAACTTAAAACTTTGTCCTAATTGTGGTGAGAAACTGAGCGAAGAAACAATAGTCTGCTGCAAGTGTGGATCTGATTTGTAATGAAAGCAATTACAAATTGAATGTATTGTAAACGGTTATCTACCTTTTATATTCACAAGAAGTTTGGGTTGGGAGCAATACAACGAAATTAGCTCCCTTCGAGGGTTTTCCTTTGACGCGGTCTTCGACCCAGACCTTTCCGTTGTAGTTTTCCACGATCTTACGGACGAGCGTTAGTCCAAAGCCAAGACCCTTTCCACCCTTTTCTGACCTACTCTTTTCTTGAAAGATCAGTTCTTTTTTATCGTCGGGCACGCCAACGCCGTTGTCAAGGAACTCTACTTTAATGAATTTATTATCATCAGTAAGCGATTCTGAAATTCTTATAAGGATTTCTATTTTTGGATTATTATTGTAATTTATGGAATTAATAAGTATGTTGTCAAATACATCATATAACAATTCATTCGCCTTTATATTTATGTTTTCACTGAATGAGTCTATATGAACGCTTATTTCTCTTTCTTCGTGCTTTCTTTTTATCGCACTTACGGATTCTACTAAATACTTGTAAAGATTTAATGTCTTTGTTAATAATTCTTCGCTATCAATTTGAGACAATTTACGAGCGTTTTTAACGATGTCAATTCCTCTCTCTATCGATTTGTCGATCGAATCAAGTACTTCGTCTAAATCTGATAACTCACAGCCTTCTTTTCGGTAATATTTATATAAATCTTCTGCGGATTGTATTAGCTGCAAGACATTATTTACATCGTGTATGACGATGTCCTTGAAAAAGTTTGCTCGATCGTAAGCTCGCCTGTATCTATCCTCTGATTCTATTAAATCCATTTCTGCCTTTTTCATTTCAGTAAGATCGTTAAGAATTACTATTGTTCCATTGAATTTTGAGCTTACATCCAGCATTTTTTTCATTTTAACGCTAAAATAACGCTGTCCTATCAAGGTAGGAATGATTTTTTCGAAGCTGTGCTCTTCAAAATTCTGAGAGTTAAATTCTTCCAATTCTGTTTTCATCCAATCAGGTATCTTATTGTTTTTTACATCGCTATAATAGACTGCTCCGGGAACTCGGGAAAAACCAAAAAGTATCGAAGCAGAATTGTTTAAATTTTCGATTTTATTCTTTAAATTTATAAAAATAGCGGGATTAGGCAGGCTTTCAAAGAAAGTAAGATATTTATTTTTTTCATTTGTCATTCGTCGGTTAGTGTTCTGTAAATCTGCAAAGATTTCTTTTTGTGGTGTTTTTGTCCATTCAGTGCAAAATCCTAATTCAACGCGATCGAAAAACCTGTCGAGATATGTCCTGCAGTAATGTTCAAAGTTTTCATCAAAATGGGCTTGTGCAACTAGATCAATATACGACTGCCTGTAATATTTCATCAATGCTAAAAACATTTCCAATGTTACTCCCCGATTCCTGTGTGATTGTGCTTCCAATATTCCAAAAGAAGCTATTGGATCGTTTACATAGTCTTCATCTGGTCCAAAATTAGGAATGGTTCCAGAAGATTTTAAGGCTTCGATCAACGGTTTTGTTAATCCTTCTACTGAAATTCTCCAAGCTTCCTTGAGTGTTGATGTATATTTTACAAAATTTAAATCAGTTGCATAGGAAAATAATCTTTCCAATATCCATTCCTGTCCTTCTTCTATGAGTTTTATGAAAACATCTATGTTTCGATGTTGATTATCATTAACCATGTATCTACTCTACTCTTAAACTTAATATATAGATTTTAATAAATTCCAATAAGAAATTATCACAAACTCAATGCTGATGGTT
>JBHLMB010000521.1:0-3088 GCA_048938565.1 Promethearchaeota archaeon
TTCTCGCCGGCAGCAGCGGCTTCCAGATTTGTTTGGGTGTCTTTAATGATGCCTGCAGGATATGATGCCTTTATCTTGCTTGGTATTGGTACATTCATAATAGTTCTAATTATCAGAAAGAATAAGCATACACCAACAAAAAATTAAAATTTTTTTTTAATATTTAGAGTATCAATGATAAAACTCCACTCATTTCATTGTTAGTTAAAGTATATGAGGAGCGGAATAATAAGATAATTATGATTATAATGGTTGATTTTAAAAATGAAAGTTTTAGTTATCAATGGAAGCGCAAGAAAAAGTGGTAACACGGCAACGCTTTTGAATAAAGTCGCTGAAGGAGCAAAATCTAGAGGAGCGGAGGTAGAACTCGTTCACCTCTACGACTTGAATTATAAAGGATGTACGAGCTGTTTTGGTTGCAAGACCAAGAACGGAAAGAGTTACGGAAAGTGCACCCATAAGGATGGATTAACACCCCTCTTGGAACAAGTAGAAACGGTTGATGCCTTGGTTTTAGGATCTCCAATATATTATTCAACTGTGACTGGAGAAATGAAATCGTTCATGGAACGCTTGTTATTTCCGTATCACATGTATTCCAATCCTTACAAGAACCTCTTTCCCAAGAAGATTAAAACGGGCTTTATATACACCATGAATCAAACAGAGGAAGAAACACAACAAACGGGAATTGCACGGAATTGCCAAATTAACGAATACTTGATGAAGTTCACCTTCGGATCTTCAGAATCGTTAATGAGCTACGATACTTACCAATTTGAAGATTATTCAAAAGTAGTACAGGATCGGTTCGATGTCAATAAAAAGACAAAACGCAGGGAAGAAGTATTCCCTCTAGATTGCCAAAAAGCGTTTGAAATGGGTGCGAGGCTCGTGTTATAATGTCATTTTTAAAAAATTAAAAATTCAATCCGCAAATTCAATTTATTTAGTTTTACTTATTAATTCATTTAGTGGAAAGAAAAAATGCCAGAATTAGAATTTCAAATAAATAAATTCATCACATTAAAGTTACAAAATAAAGCGACACTAATTTATGTGAACGGAAAGAGGTTCCAGCAATGCAAGTATCTTGCTTTTAACATTCCTACTGATAAGATCCAAGAATATGACAAAATTCAATCCATTGATGATTTAGTAGAAAGAGATCGATCAGGCGAATTTAGAAAATTAGATATAAAACCCGAGGAGGAATTTTGGGGGCACTGTTCGAATTTGCAAGCATGGGTTGAGAACGAATATGACACGAGATTGCTCCATAGTAACCTTGCGTTTCCATTACTCAAGAAATTAACAAGTATAGGGGACCTCGTAGCAAAAAGGGTTTTAAAGGAGGAGATCGTTCGTCGTCTTGAAGAAGGAACTGTTAATGTAATTACATTCTTGATAAAAGAGAAATTCCTTGATTTTTTTACAAAAGAAGAGTTTAAAGTTATCACAGATTCAATAAAGTCCCCTTCGGGAAGATTAGGAATTTGGGGCATTCAAAATAAGGCACCAGGAATTTTTTACAATTATTTGAGTAAATTGACGGAAAATGTTGAATTGGCCAAAAGGGGAGTTATTGAAAGTGCTCCAAAACATTTTTATGTTCATTTTCAGAATTTACTGGAGAATTTAGAATTTGCCAAGTGGGGTGTAGATTCAAAGGCTCCTCCTCATTTCTATGAAAATTTTAAAAAACTATTGAAAAATGTCGAACTTGCTAAATTTGGCGTGCAGAATAACGCACCCCGCATTTTTTATGTAAAATTTAATGTATTACTAAAGAATGTCGAGCTTGCCAAGATTGGCGTACGGAAAAGTCTTTATGGCTGGTTTTATGAGAAGTTTAGTAAATTACAAGGAAATGTCGAGCTTGCAAAGTGGGGCGCTCAAAATAATGTTGATGGTAATTTTTACACACATTTTGAAAATTTTAAAATTGATACGGAAATTGCTAAATTAGCCGTTCAAAATGAAGTGAAGACTAATTATTACATCTATTTTGATTCACTAAATAAAAATGTCGAACTTGCCAAGTTAGGCATACAGAATAATGCTCATGGATTTTTTTATGAATGCTTTAATAAATTGCTAATGAATGTTGAATTGGCCAAGCTTGGTGTACTTAACAAGGTTCCAGGGGATTTTTACAAAGAATTTGATAAATTGAGAAAAAATATTGAACTAGCCGAGTTTGGCGCACTTAACAAGGCTCCAGGGTATTTTTACGAAAAATTTGATAAATTGAGAAAAAATGTGGAACTGGCCAAGTTCGCCATACTAAACAAGGCTTCGTATCAGTTTTATAACATGTTAGATAAATTAAAGATAAACATGGAACTTGCCAAGTGGGGCGTTTTAAACAGGGTTCCAGCATCTTTTTATATTTATTTTATTAAACTCGTTGAAAATAAGGAGATGGCCAAATGGGGGATTCAAAACAAGGTTGCACATACTTTTTTTAAATATTTCTCACGCATCCGAATAGATCCTAGTGATATTAGTTCTATTAAAATATCAAAGAAAAAAAAAGAGTTGTTTTTAGAAAAATTTAGAAATAGTTGAAAAATGATTATAACAAGATTTAAGAATCCCATATATTTTTCTACAAACTGAGTAAATAATTTGAACCTCTCTTTTCAGTTTGTCTAGTAAAAGTTTCAATCTTGTGTAAATCATTATAATATTTATTTAGGAAATTTAACTAGATAATTTATCCAATAATCTACAAAAAAGTAAAATAATGAAAATTAAAAAATCCTATTTGATAGTATTTATTTTAATCTTACATTTTAATCTCATTTTCCAAGGAACCACTAATCTTTTTAATGGACAATATCATAAAAGTAGTATTAGGGTTGCAACCTCTTTATCTGCAAGTAATTCAGTTGAACTCAACTGGTATTGCACATGGGGAGGAAATCTTTATGATGAGGCTCATGGTGTCGCAGTGGATTCATCAGATAATATCTATATTGCGGGACTAACAAATAGTTTTGGGGCTATGGATGCAGTCTTGGTGAAATATGACAGTTCGGGTATGCAGCAATGGAATCGCACATGGAATGGAGGGGGATAT
>JBHLMB010000522.1:0-3072 GCA_048938565.1 Promethearchaeota archaeon
AATATTATAATTATTTGAATATTTATTTATAAGGTTAAGAAATTAAAATCATTTCACCTGAAATATGGTAGTATTTTTAAATTATGATTAAATTTATCTTTTTCAACTGACTAAAGACTTAATCCAGATAAATATGGATTCACGCTATTTACGAGAATTATCATGGAGTTTATCATTTTTGCTCTAATTACTGGCCAACGATCTTCATCATCCAAGCCACCCTCAATTCTATATCTTATGGCTTGATGTTTTCTAATTTCATCGTAATCCCATTCAAAATCACTTGAATCAGGGAAAATGAGATCTTGTTTTGCTTTTAATTGTTTAAATCTGTCGTTGTTGACCAATTGATTTGGGTGTTTGAATAGTAATTCAACCGACGAATATCGTTCTTTTATTCTATAGGTAAAAAATAATCCTTCTTTTACAGTCTGTTCTAACAATCGAGATCCCTTGTCTGGTTGCAGGCTAGAATGCTGGGGAAACCTGTTTTTGATATCAAGTATTAATCCATTCCAGAATCTTAAACATTTATCCTCTATATTTTCTATGGGTTCTTGAAGATATTCCTTAAATTCTTCGATATCGGTAATTTCCGGTGTTTTTATCGTTGGTTGGCACATTATGTTAAATTTAACATCTGGTGTCCCATTTATTAAAAATAAAGATATTGCTAGAAAATAATAAGTTGCATCATGAGTTTTTTTATCGTTTAGATTATTGACAACAATTATGTGTTCGTCGAGTGGATCCTCGCACAACCATATTACGGTTTTAATTTCGTGTTTAACTACAAAAGTAAGAATACGTCCCAAAATTATGTCATTACTTCTCCCATAATTTGTTTCTATCAATACTCTATTACCGTTTTCGTCCCTTGCTAAAATAGTACCCCGTCTCTTATCCACTGGATAGAATTTCATATTTAATAAACGACTTAATGAGTCCAATTTGTTTTCAAGCCACGATATAAAATCTTCTTCCAATCTAGGCCATACTTGGTCAAGAGATATTGAGGTTTTTTCTTTATTCGTTTCTTGGTTTACGATTTCCTCTAATTTTTCTAAAGAATCAGCGGGAGGAATAATCTTGGATGCTTCAGCTACATCTTGGATTAGGGCATGTTCTTGATATTCTTCGAGCGCTTCGAATTCGACAAATCTATTTATCAATTGCATCGCTAACATCCTAAAAGCGTCGTTTATGTTCTCTCCGGTTTTTGCAGAAGTCTCAATGTAGGACAATCCAAGCTCTTGAGCAAGTTGCTCGGCTTCGGTTCGTGATATTTCTCGAGATATTTCCAAGTCGTTTTTATTTCCAACGAGAATGAGAAAGAGATCGCTAGGAGAATTATCTTTGAGTTCTTTATACCAAGTTCTAATATTTTCAAAAGTAGTTCTTCTCGTCAAGTCGAACACTAAGATACCCGCTTCCGAATCAGCCAAGTATGCCTGTCGAACTCGTCTAAATTGTACTTGACCCCCTAAATCCCAAATCACGAATCTTACTTTTGATTTCAAGCCTTCGAATTGACATTCCTTTTTAGTTATGGCAGTTCCAATGGTGGCCTTATAATCAGATTTGAACACATCATCTACAAATCGGTAAACCATGCTTGTTTTCCCTACGCCTCCATCACCTCCCAAAATAAGCTTATAAGCGTATAACGCAGAATGTATTCTTACTTGTTGTAGCGTGTTAAGTTTTCTCTTAATTGATTTTGTACCTTTTCCGATCACTAACTTTGGTATTACCGGACTTACAGGTCTCCCATCGAAAATACGAGCAACTTTTTCTGCTGCTAAATATGCATATGGAAAGTAGGGATCTACCTCTGCTAGAGCGTTTAAAACCGTTACTAACACATAATCTGGCCCTGCTTCGCAAAATATATATCGATGTTGCTCGGTGTCAAAAGTTCCAACACCAAAGGACCCTAAAGTAAATTCTCTCGTGATTTTTTTAAGAATTAAATCTATGAGCATACTCACATTTCCCAACAATGTTTCTTGAATTTTTTTTTCTTGAGTTTTTGTTAAAACATCAAAACCAATTCCATCCCTATTAATCACGAGCACTGCAACGAAATCCTTACCTACTTCTTGTCTGTACCAATGTAATAAAGCCCTGAGTTTTTTTCTATCCACTGACACCTATCTACATCTTAAGCTTCAATTTTATTACTACAATAATAAATTACAGTTTTATTAATCTTGCGTAAAGAAAGTTAAAACTTGGGTTAATAAATAAATGACATTATTTTGATTAATATGTACTAAAAAATTAATTTAAACAGCTTTTTGATTATTAGCCCTTTCAATCTTCATTTTTGATGACTATCCCTATACACTTATTTCTTCAAAAACTAGAAAAAAAATTTAAAAGAATGATATTCTATATTTTGCTATATCAATCATTTGAGGTAAAAAATAAGAATTAATTAATTAATAGACTACGCTCGTGAATTATTAGGATTTTTTATGAAATAGGATATTATAGAAACTTTTATATCATAAATTTATTAGAATATCCATATTATAATAACTTTAATTCTCGTAAAGTATTGATTTTTGGAACAGAATTGAGGAAGTTAATTCTTGACTATCATTACATATTTATCTGAAATATTATCAAAAAGAATAAACATCAGTCCCATTGCTTCAAGAGGGTTGTTAAAATTATCGATTCAAGATGAATTAGGTCCATTTATAGATTTTTATACAATTAATTTTCAAGGATTAAAAGCTTCAATCGAAAATGCCCTAAAAAAAAGGTTAATAAATTTAAAAATCGAGAATTTAGATGAAGTCATTGAACTTTTAATATCCGAACTAAAAACAAATCAATCATTAATGACAATGGATAAATTTTAAATTTTTCAAAAAAATTATAGAGGAAAATATAGTGCCAATTTCACCTACAATACCAGGAATAATCATATTAGTCTTTATTTTCTTCACTCAATTAGTTATTGGCATTATATTGGTACATAAAGCGCTTAAAAAAAGAATAATTAACCTTGCATATTTGGCTACATTTAGTTTAGCTATAGCAACTACATTTCTATTCCTG
>JBHLMB010000523.1:0-3062 GCA_048938565.1 Promethearchaeota archaeon
CAATTAGGGATCATCGATTCCATCAAGACAATTTGCTTGACTCATCTGCATAACGACCATTTTCTCGGTCTATTTTCGTTGCTCTGGCATTATTGGATTAACCAGCGTTCCAATGATGTCACGCTAATTGGTCCCAAGGGCACGCAAGAAACGGTCGAGACTATCTTGACATTGATTAACACACCAAAAAGTATGAGGAGCTCGTATGAAGTTCGTTACATCGAATTGAATGAAACTTTAGAACCAAGAAAAGTTATGGGTATAATGGGCATAACCTATATTTCCGTAGAACATCGCATCCCTGCTCTTGCGTATAAAATAGAACGAAATGGAAAATCATTTTGTTATACTGGTGACTCAAAACTCGTTCCGACATTAATCCACATTGCTCGAGGGTGTGACACGCTTGCTTGCGAGTCAACATTTCCCGATGAGCTCGCGGACTTTGCCCATAAACATTATCACTTCACTCCCGCTGACGCCGCTGAACTCGCCCTTGAAACGCAATGTAAGAAATTGATATTGGTTCACATTTCTTCTTATTTTATTGATCAACTCGATATTTTCAAACAACAAGCAGAGCAAAAGCTGCGTAAATCCGTGATATTAGCAGAAGATCTTATGGAAATCGTTTTATAGGATATGCGCATTTCGTTTATCATAAACAATCACAAGAATTATCCAAAGCCCATATCTTAAAAGTGAATATCTTGAGCAAAAAACCAAGGGAAGACAACGACGAAAAATTAACGCCTTTAGACTACGGTCCGATCGTATCCCGTCCCGTAGAACCAAAGGATCCTCATGAGATTTACAAGCTGACGATTGTAATTAAAGAATTAATTCAAAAAAATTTGGGTATTACATATTGGTTAGACAAAGAAACGGGAGAATTTATTATAAGTGCAATAGATCCGTTTCAATTAGGTATCTTTATTGAAAGAATAAAAGAACAAGTCGAAATAATTGCAGGAGAATTACAATACCATTATCGGGAAAAAATTACTAAAAGAAGCATTGAATTTCACACAAAATCGGCAAACACTCTTAATCAAATTAAATTATATGTCGAACCTTTAGACGATAAGACTGAAATGTTGATCTTAAAAAAAAAGATTACTGATCTTCAAAAGTCCGAAGAGAGAGCCAAGATACTTGAAGAGAAAGTTGGATGGGACTTAATAGAAGCTCGACAAATCATTGATGTGTATCAAGGTTGCTTGCTTGTAAACAAAACTTCTGGCGTACAAGGATTTCATATGGTTAAAAACTACCTGATTGCAGCGTTTAGGGATTGGATAGGTGCTAGCACACTTGCAAGGGAATTCGCCTCGGGGATAAAAGTTGTAATTACAGATATGACGATCTCAGAGGACACCAGGCAAACGGGCTACGGGCAAATTGCTGGAATGATAATATCATCATTATCATTGGCAATGTTAAATGCAATGCCTCGTCTCTCAGAGCCAATAAATATGTTTGACATTATAACACCTGCTAAAATGGTAAAACAAACTTGCGAGATTATCAACAGCAATCGTGGTAATATTAATACAACCCAGGTTGAAGGAGAATATGTACGGCTTCAAGGTGAGATTCCTGCTTCAGAATCAATCTCGCTTGCAGGGAAAATAGAAAACGCAACTCAAGGAAGAGCGACAATAGGATTTGAATTTCTCACATATAAAATAATTCCAGAGGAATTTGAAGAAGAAATCGCGTTAAATATCCGCAGGAGAAAAGGAATGCCCGAGGAAATGCCCACGGCACGATTATGGGACAGGCAATTTATTGGAATGGATAAGAAAACATTAATTGACTTTAAGGATAAGATTTTATCAATAATGAGAGAACAAGATCTTGATATCTTAACAATAGATAGAAAGTACCTTCCTGAATTTGCTGGAATGCGTTTGTGTATTCTTTCCGATATTGAATTGCCTGAATTAAAATCCAATATAATTTTATTTCTTGAAGATAACGGAATTGAGGTTCAAGTTCAAGGACACGCTATTAAATTCATACTAAGTAAAAATGCCTAATAATATAATTTTGTCAAACATCTTTCTAAATATTCCAAAAAATTATAAGAGTCGTTCAATCTATATATCTTAGATTACGATAAAATATCGAGGTAATCAAACATGGCGACGGATAAAGAAACGATAATGGAAATGATTAAAAATCTTCCTGACAATGTGAGTGCAGAAGACATAATGGAGGCTATTTTTATAAGACAAAAAATGAAAGAGGCCTGAAAGATGCTAAGAATGGGAATACGATAACACACGACGAAGCAAAAGAGCGCTTAGCAAAATGGTTGAAATAAAATGGACGAATAACGCACTTGAAGAACTAGAGGATATTGCGAATTATATCTCAAAAGATCCGGAAAAATATGCCCAGATATTAGTAAAACGAATCTATGGATTAGTGAATATTTTATATCAATTTCCTAATTATGGAAGGAAAGTACCGGAATACGATAATTCAGAATTAAGAGAAATAATTTATAAGAATTATCTCATTATTTATTTAATCAAGGAAGAGCACCTAGAAATAATATCTGTTATTCATGGGAGTAGAAATTTGAAAATCTAATATTATTCTTAATATGGTTAAAAAGTAGAGTAACTTAATGAAAATAACTGAGATCGTGCTAAAAAGCCCCTTGGAAAAGTACACGGAGGACGTGCATTTTGAATCGCTGGACTTGATAAATGTGATTCTTGGAAAAAACAATTCTGGAAAGACCCGAACGCTCAAACAGATGTTTAGCGCGTTATCGAAAGAACAATTTGAAGGATACGAGGATTCGAGCGCCGTGAAAAAAATTACCTTCGAGATGTCCGGAAAGGAGCTCGAAATGTTATTGTTAGATTTTCGAGGAGATGGCTTGCCCCGTTCCACTTCTTCTCTCGTGTCAACGATCTTGCAAAGATTAAAAGACGATGATTTTCTTGAAAATTTCGGGCAATTTAAAGCGATATTGAGTTTTGAGAGGCAATCCTCTTCTGATCCTTTTATCGTCGCCCTAGATACAAGGAATTGCGACGATCGCG
>JBHLMB010000524.1:0-3060 GCA_048938565.1 Promethearchaeota archaeon
AATCTATTATTTTTTATCCCGGTTTCGTTTACGGTCCAGGTGATCTTAATTTTTATGGGAAACTGACTATTGATATTATTTTGGGTAAGTTACTCGGTATTCCTAAAACATCAGTTTCTAAATTCAGTATGGCTTATATCTATGATATTATTGAGCCTATGGCAAATATAATTGGGAAAGATGATTTAATAGGCGAAGAATATTTCTTAGGTGGTGAATCCGTCTCAACAATCGATTATCTCGATCTTATTGCTGAAATTGCCGAAGTAAAAAAACCAAGACAATTTCCGTTATGGCTTGCGATGTTATATGGATGGGCCTGCGAATTAAGAGCAAAATTATCGCGTAATAGAATCCCTTATATAACACGTGCATTGATGAGAATGTCTACATATGATTGGGCTTATTCATCAGAAAAAATTATTAAGGATCTTGGATATGAAATAACTCCATTTAGGGAAGGTTTAGAAAAAACAGTTGATTGGTATAAAGACTATATTGAAAAGAGAAATCTATAAGAGGATAATGAGAAAAAATGCTAGAAGATAAGATGACAAGTCAAATAATAAACAAAAATTCTTATAAAACAGAAATAGCAAGAAAATATACAAAATTTTTATCAAAATATCCAGATATTTTTTCAGATTTAGTAGATGGTTCAGATTTTGATTTTGCACTATATGATTCTATTGAAGCTTATGATAATCTGTCTCCATTGGATATCTTTCATGTATATCGAAATGGAAATGGTATTGAAATAAAACCTGGAAGAGCTATAGATTCAGATTTGGAATTAGCGCTTTCTATTAATGCAATTGAGAAATTAATTCAAACAAACAATAAAAAAGAATATGCTCAACTTCTTGGCTATTTTTATAATAATCCAGATGAGGAAAAAGGATGGATAGATTTCATACTCCATAAAAGAACTCATACTCTAATTAAAATGGGTTATGGTAAATTTGCTAAAACAGCAGGTATCTTAGAAAATGATGATGATATATATAGCATCTAATTTATTTTTAAAACTATTTTTAAAATAATAATGAATTACTAAATGGTAATAGTTAAAATGGTTAAAGTTCAGGTTTTGGAAATAAAAAATAAATATACTGGTGAAGTCATAGGAACTGTTCCTGCCGACACACCAGAGTCTGTTAGAGAAAAAATAAATAAAGTGTATAAAAACCAACACTTATTAAATGAAATGAATTTTTTTGAACGTGCTCAACTTCTATCTAAATTTGCAAGTAAATTACGATTCAAAAAAAATCAATTAAAAGATCTTATTGTAGCGGAGGGGGGACTCCCTATTAAGTATTCGGAATGGGAACTTAATATTGTAACTAATGGTTTTAAATTTTGCGATTGGTATTATCAATTTGTTGAAGAAAAACCATTAACCAGTATAGAAGGTGAACAATTAGCTAGAATAAGATATTTTCCTCATGGATTAGCAGCATGTATTTCTCCACGAAATACACCAATAAGTTTACCACTTTATCAATTTGGGGCAAATTATTTAGTGGGTAACGGAGCTATCGTTAAACCATCTACAGCATGTCCTTTGACTATGTTAGATGCCTATTCTATGATGAAAGAAATAGAGTTACCTGCTGTTGAGGCATTAGATATAGTAATCGCTCCAGGTGAATGGGCTGTTGACGAGTTTCTTAAATCTACATTTGTAAAAACTATAATGACAATCACAGCATCGCATACTGCTAAAGATATCCTTGTACGTTATGCTAAATTTTTAAAAAAAACAGTTGATAGATCCATGGGTGTTCCAATGTATACTCAACCATTTAAACATTTCTTTTTTGAATGTGCCGGGAATGATGCGGGAATAGTCATGGATGACATAAATTTAGAACAAGTGGCTCAATGGAATGCTATGGCAAGTTACACTAATTCTGGACAACAATGTTTTTCCATGAAGCGTATAATTGTCCATAAAGATATATATGATGAATATGTTGAGTATTTAATTAAAGAAATTGAAAAATTGAAATATGGAGATCCCACTGATCCTACGGTTGATATTGGGCCATTAGGAAGTAGGAAAATTTTAATGATGATGGAGGTAATGGTAGCAGATGCTAAAAAATTTGGAGTAAAAATTTACACTGGGGATGAGAAAGTGGATACAGGTGAAGATTATGGATTATTTTATAAACCAACTTTGGTTGAGATAAAACCAGAATTATGTGAAGATCTAACAAAAGCACCTTTTTTATGGCGAGAAGAAGCATTTGGACCAGTTAGATCTATTACTAAAGCTAAAGATATGAAAGAAGCAATAAAACTTGCAAATTCTAGTAATTATGGCATGCGAGCAGTGGTTTATACCTCTAAAGTAAATAATATTGAGACTTTTAAGAATCAACTCGAAGCTGCAAATATTTATATAAATGCTAGACCTATGCTTGTTGATATTACGGTTTCACTAGGTGGAATTAAAGATTCTGCCTATCCAGCAGGCTGTAAATATTATCCACAGGAATTAGTTTATGGAAAATACATTTATGATGGAACACAATTAAATTTAGATAAAATAAAATAGCTATTATATTATGGGTTCTGAAGAGTTATATGAGATATTGAAATCTTATTTTCTAAATAATGCGGATTTAATGAGACATCTAAATATAGATGCTTGTTGGGAATATTTTATAACAGAAAATTCAATTCATGAAAAAAATTTCAAACTACATTACTTTCTATATAAAAAGAAAGATGAAACGCTTAAAATCACAAAAATTAAACCTGATTTAAAACCAGATTTGATTTTATATTTTACTGAGAAAGCAATCCTAAATTTAATTAAAGGTAATCCAGACGCTAATGAATATTATTCTCGATATCGTAAAATGATGCATAATCCTAAACCTGGTATTGAATTAGATAATAAAGTTAATAAACCTAGATTAATGCTCTGGAAAATGGGTTATAAAAAATGGCAATCTGATTTTAAATTTTAAAAAGAAATTTTTATATTAATTAACAACCCATATAACTAATTATAATAATTTAATACAGTGAGAGTAATGAGTAATG
>JBHLMB010000525.1:0-3055 GCA_048938565.1 Promethearchaeota archaeon
CATCGACCTTCTTCTTCGTAATACCACTTTCCTAAATTACCTTCCTCGATTGTTGGCCCTAATTCTCGGAAGCCTTCTTCATTAGCTATTTTTTCGATTCTTTCCACATTATAATCTAATTGTTTTTGAGTGGCTGCTACAGTCGTATAGAATAAGACACTTCCTCTAACTTTTGCATCTATCAGAGGCTTTTTTACTTGTCTCGATTTTAATATTCTCATATAAGATTGCGGATAATAGTAAAAATCATGTAATGGTAAATATTTTTGTTGCCATTTCACCATTACTTTTGAAGCTCTCATCGAAGGAGACAAATCTTCATGTTTTTTAATTTCATACGTGTTAAATGCCGCATATTCTGGAAGTGGATATAATTTTAAGGAAGCTTTCGTCTTTACGCCATGTATTCCAACATCTCCTAAAAATAATCCAGAATAATCAGCACCTAAACCTAATCTCGTAAACTGTTTATCACAAAAAGAATTAGCTTTTGCTCCAGTATATATTATCTCTCCAGTAGGTAAAACTACTTCTAAACCAACGCATTGTTCTGTAACAGCACCATACATAGCAGCTCCCCCTCCACCAACAGAGTTATTTGACAATCCACCTCCAACTGTTGCAGAGAATCCTGAAGCTGGACCTGTTGAACCAGTATAATATCCAACACTAACCCTGCTTAATTGTTCGCATAATTCACTCCAAGAAATTCCAACTTCAACAGTAGTAATTTGATTTTTCTCATCTACATCTAAAATTTTATTCATTCGAGTTAAATCTAATACAACACCACCATCACCAATTGGTTTTGCTCCACCAGTTAAATCAGCGCCACCTCCACGAGGGATAATTTTTACATCGTATTGATTTGCAACTTTTAAAATTTCAGAGATTTCGTCAGCTGTGCTTGGTCGAACTACAATATCTGGAATACCTTGCAAAACTGTATCACAATTCATACTATATGAATAGCGGGTTGGTAAAGAATCGGTAACATATTTAGTTCCTACAATATCTTCTATCTTCCCAAAAACATTTTGAACTTCATTCATAAAATTTTACATTCACATATATTATTTAGTTTAAATGATCTATTGATGGAATTATATTTATATAATTACATACGAAGATTTTAATTATCTAATTATTCTTTCTTTCTATGATAAACAGTTATTAATCGCTAAAGGATAAAAGATAAAATAATTCTTATAGTAGAGAAAAATGAAATATAATAGAGAAGAAATTAGAGAGCGATTTAAGGATTTATTTGAGAAATCTTTAGATTTAGTTTATATAAATGATTTAAAAGGAAAGTTTCTTGATGCTAACAATATTGCCTTAAATGCTCTTGGTTATACCAGAGATGAAATTCAAAATTTATCTTTTATCAACTTAATAGACGAAGAGCAATTGAAAAAAGCTTTTAAATACACCAAAGAAATAATAGAAACCGGAAAACAATCTGAACGTAGTGAGTATAAACTTAAAACTAAAGAAGGAAACTTAATTTATGTGGAAACATATGGAATTCTCTTAAAAAAAAATGGAAAGCCTTATGCTATCCTTGGTATTGGAAATGATATTACTGAACAGAAAATTGCTGATCAAAAATTAATGGAATCCGAAGAAAGATTTAGAGCGCTCTTTAAGGGAGGAATAGTTCCAACCTATACATGGCAAAAAATAGGGAATAATTTTGTATTAATTAATTATAATAATGCAGCTGAAAAATTTACTTTAGGAGATGTGAAAAATTATTTAGGATTTAAAGCTTCTGAGATGTATGAAGATCGACCAGATATCTTAAAAGATTTGCATACTTGTTTTGACAAAAAGAACAATATTATTCGAGAGATGAAATACTATATCCAGATCTTAAAAGAAGAAAAGGATCTATTAGCTAAATATGGGTTCATCCCTCCAGATTTAGTCTTAGTTCACACAGAAGATATTACTGAAAGAAAAAAAGCTGAACTTCTTATTAAGGAAGAGATCAAAAAATTAATGGAATTAGATCAACTCCGCAAAAATCTGATTATTAGAGTATCACATGAGCTTAAAACACCATTGATACCAATTTGTGGTGGAACTGAACTTCTTTTAGACAAATATAAGGATCAATTAGAAAAAGGAGTTAATGATATAATTAAAATGATTGGAAGAGGAGGCCAACGATTAAAAATACTAATTAATAAATTACTTGATTTATCTAGATTAGAATATGATATGCTTTCATTAGATAAACAAAGAACTGATTTAAGTAAAATAATAAAGGAAATCTCAAGTGATATGATGCATTTAATTAAAAAGAGAGATCTTACATTTAATCTCGAGATTCCCGATAATTTAGAACTAGATATAGATGCTATAAGAATTGAACAAGTTATTACAAATCTTCTATCAAACGCAATAAAAAACTCTCCACCAAAAGGAATAATATCTATCAATTTACAAAAAGAGGACAATTGGGCTAAATTAATTGTAACTGATACGGGGGTTGGTTTAACTGAGAAGGAAATGAATATTATTTTCAATAGATTTGGAAAAATAGAAAGACATGAAAAGGGACTTGAATATATAGATATAACAGGTTCAGGATTGGGATTATTTATCTCAAAAGAAATTATTGATTTACATAGGGGCAAAATTTGGGTCGAATCTTTGGGAAGGAATAAAGGATGCACTTTTTATGTAAAATTGCCAATTTAATAAAAAATTACTATTTTATAATTTAATTTAAGAGATAATAACTAAATTTGAAAAAATTAATTATATAAATCTAATACTAAATATATAAGAGTGTTTTTTTTTTTTAAAAATTGTAATAAAATAATATGACATCAATTATTAGAGACTTTTGGCTTTTTTCGAAAGATGGACTTCCTATTGCTGAATTTACTGGAGAGCAGACCCTAGATAAATCGATTATTGGGGGTATAGTGTCAGCAATTAAAATATACAGTCAACAAATTACAAGCAAAGGATTACAAAGTTTATTATTAGAAGATAATAAATTCACATTTCTTTCTGTACATCAAGGAAATGCAATTCTTGT
>JBHLMB010000526.1:0-3048 GCA_048938565.1 Promethearchaeota archaeon
AAAAAAAAAAAAACGACTGATAATGATAATAAGTACTTCTATCAGCCGTATAAATCTTTTTTTTTTTGAGATCTATCTTTTCCTGTAATATAAAAATAAATAATTAGAAATTGTGATATTGAGAAATAGCTTCTACTACTTGATTGGATATTGGTGGGCATCCTGCAACATGTATGCTTTTAAAACCATCATTTGCTGAACAATTTCCAATTGAAATGATATTATTATCTTTTATCAGACCTAGTTTTGTAAGTGGCCCAATCACGAAAGTAATCTTTTTCCTTAATATTTTTCTTTTTTTGGCTTTTTGTAAACCTCTTATTAAAGCACCAATGCAATTTGAGCACGCTGAAGTTCCAAGGATTTTAACATTATATTCTTTTTCAATGTCTTCCAAACTTGAGAGAGGTTTATTGAAATTTGGCATTGATCTTATGTCAGAAATTAATTGATATTGTGGTTTTTGGAATAAGTTTAAGTGTTTTACGTCTTCTATCCTAAATCCCATTAATTCTGCACAATGTACATCTAGGGATATTAGATCATTACTACCTGCAAGGATGTCTCCCTTTTTAGGATTATAAAGCTCGCTTCCGAGTATGCCATCAATAATCCCTATTTTTTCGATATTAATATTTGAATAAAGATCGTAAATAGAATTCGCCAAATTAAGGAGGTGGAATTTCTTTTTATAACTATCAGGTATTAATCCTTTTAGGTTTTTGATTGATAAAGTAACCGTTGCTGCAACATTCGTTTTTAGTTTTGCTAAACTTAATATCAAATCGACTTGTTTTAAAAGTTTAGGTAATTTTATTTTTTTCAGTGAAAGTCCGCTGATTTTAATTTGTTCGTGTTGCTCTTTTTTTATATCAACAAATTGAAGTCCTTCTTCTTCAATAATTTCCATTAATCCTGAAGTTTTTATGGCAGTCATCGTATTATTTTCTACATAAGATGACTCAGCGATTATTATTTCTCTTGGATAATAATTCTTAATAATTTGGATTAAAGCTTTTAACACCACTGGATGAACCGTGAGACCTTCTTCTGGTTTTGCTATAGGTCCGCAGTTCGGTTTAATAAGTATGGTTTTATTATTTATTTTTTTTTCGCTAACTATAATCTTAATAATTTCTTGAAGCTTTTCTTTGATTTTAGTATAATCATAATCAGACTGATTTATTACTACGACTTTATTCTTCATTGCTTATTAGATAGAAATTTTTGAAAATTAGTAATAATTAAAATAATAATCGTGGATATTTATTTTGCATTGTTAGTTCATCGTCTATGATCTTGTTAAGAAGTTTTTCTCGTTTTTTTCCCGCAAGAATTTCAAGTTTTCTTATTCCTAATGGATCTACTTTATTCCTCAAGAGCTGAATCTCTTTTACAGAAGGGGGGCTTGTTTCTTTCAACTCTTTGGGGATTATCAAGTCAAACCCTGTAGAATTCTTTACTTGGTCCAATGAAATATCAGGGTGGATGCTCGAAAGCCTCATTCTTTTTGTCTTTTCATCGAAATCTAGATATGCTAAATCAGTAATAACACATTGAGGTCCTGAACCTCCACAAATACTCTTTTTTCCCTCGGGAAATCCAACACCAGATACAAAATCAATTTTTTCGCTTGGAACAAATGTTTTGGTATTATGTCGTGGCGTATATAAGAATATTCCCTGCTTGTAAAACATAGAAAAATCGGCAATACCAGCACATCCCGGGAATCGTATTTTAGGCTTATTCCAAGGGCCTATACAAATATTATTTGTATTTCCATATTGATCCACTTGGGCGGGTCGGAAAAATTCAATAGTCGTAAGTGAGTCTGAAGGCAAGCTTTCAAGGGTACATTCTCCTGAATTCTGAAACCTATACGCTCTGACCGTGTTCATCTCCAAATACAATAGAGAAACTTGTCGTGGCTCCAAGGTGAATGTATTCCCCATCATATAGTGATATATGGCATCTGGTGCGTGAGTAAGCTTTGCGAGAGTGAAGGCTGCCCATGCGCAAGGAGTTCCAACGCCCACTACCATCACATCTTCGTTCTTGACTTCCCTTGCCATCAAGATCGTTATCATCTCATCAATTGTATAATCTTTCGACATTTCCGTCATTTTAATCCCCTATAATAATATATCTAGTATTGTTTTGGCACCACCTACATTATCCAAGTATTTAGCTTGAGTCGTTGGTTCAATAAATCTCTCATTATATGCTTCAAAATTCAATTCCATATATTTTTGAATGTGTCGTGCGTCAAAAGTATATAACGGATAGCATGAGGTAGGATGACAACCAAAGGGTATTTTCACAACTGCCTTAGTGGATTGCATTGGAATTTGGGCTTTTCCTGGAGCGTTTATAATACTTTCTGTTTCTACTATTTTCTCACATGTAACAATTGTTTTTTTTGCGGTTTTTGCCATATCGTCGTCAAGCCAGACTGCACCAGGAATGTTTCCATTTCCTATTTCATCAGAAGAGAAAACATGGACGATAGCAACATCCAGATCAATTTTTGGAAGTGCTATTAGTTGGATATCAGAACCCAAGGGATCCGTGAATTGTTTAATATCTTTCCTAACTTTTGGAAAATCCGTACCAATGATTCCTCTCAATGGCATAAAAGGCACCTTCAAATAATTGCATTTGAGGCCCAAAGCGATGGAAGCTTCACTTTCTTCGGAAACTTTTAAATTTCCCGATTCGATTGCTTTCTTGTAATGTGGTGCCATACCAAACACTTCCATACCTACGAAAGAAGCTCGAATTTCAGAAACACAACCCGCAGCGACAAGCATATCTACTTCGATTCCTCCAACAAAAGTACATATTGTAAGGTTTTTTTTCTTTTTTCTTATAATCTCCCTACAAGCACTAATGGGTTTCCTCCAGAATGACAAGCCCCCAATTCCTACAAGATCACCATCTTCAACGAATGTTGAGACGGCTTCTTCCAGGGACATTAGTTTTGAATCCATCTATTCTCCCATCTAAAGTTTTTATAATTATGAGAATAAAATTATAATTGATAATATA
>JBHLMB010000527.1:0-3048 GCA_048938565.1 Promethearchaeota archaeon
TATTAAATGCTTTTTTCACAAACAATATATTACTATATTTTAAAGTGTAAAAATTTTAGTAAATAAGCAATAATTATTTATAAAGGATAGAAGATCATAAAGAAATTAGTTATAATACTTAATATTTAAAAATTATGTTATAGATATAATTGCTGAATTATTTTTTACGAAGATTGTGAATTAATACTAAAAATGACAAGATTATGAGTAATAAAAAGAAGTGTATAAAAATAGGTGATGAATTTCCTGAAATAAAGGGAAATTCCACTTCCGGTTTTCTAGAATTACCTGAAGAGTATAAAGGAAGGTGGTTTGTATTAGTCTCGTTAATTGCAGATTTTACTCCTGTTTGTACCACGGAACTGATTGGATTTAATGAAATAGTTGAAAAATTGGATGCAATAGATTGTTCTTTGGTTTTCTTATCTTTTGATCATGTCTATTCCCATATAAATTGGATTAAATGGATAAAGCAAAAAATGGAAATTGAAATTCAGGCACCAATTATTGCAGGTAATAATAAAATGGCAAAGAAACTTGGACTATATGGTGAAAATGAAGAAAACCTAATGAGATGTACCTTCATTGTTAATCCAATAGGTATTATGCGATTAAGTCATTACTATCCTAAAGAAGTAGGCCGAGTTCCCGCTGAAATCGTGAGGACCGTGAGAGCGCTTAGAATAGCTGGAGATCAAGATGTTTTAACACCGGCCAATTGGCCCGAAAACAAGCAGCTTGGAGAAAAAGTCCTAATATCTGCTCCTACAGACGAAGAATCAGCTAAAGACGCGTTAGAGGATTACGATAATTACGATTGGTGGTTTTGCTACAAATCTTTAGATTTCGAGTAATAGCACATAAAAATCCCTTATTTCTCATTTAGGAGTTGAATATAGATGAAATACTCTTATTTAATCCTTGTTAAATTTAAAATAAAATGAACTATTAAATAGATTGAAACATCGAAAAAATCGAGATTGAGACTATGAAATTAGATGTTGATATAGCAGGATTGAGTTTAAAATCTCCATTAATATTAGCTTCGGGTGTTTTAGGCGTATCATTCTCCTCGATGAAAAGGTTCATTGAAGCAGGAGGTGGAGCAGTAACAACTAAATCGATAGGTCCAATTCCAAGAAAAGGCTATAGAAATCCTTCAATCATTGAACTTCAACCAGGTACTTTTATCAACGCAATTGGATTAGGTAATCCTGGCATAGATGATTTTTTAAGCGAGATTAAAGAGATAAAAAGAAATAAAATTCCGTTAATCGTGAGTGTCTTCGGAAATTCTAACGAAAGCTATCTAGATGTTGCTCTTAAAGCGGAAAATGGAGGCGCAGACGCCATTGAAATCAATATTTCTTGTCCTCATGCCGAAGTATCGTCGATTGGAATTGATAAAAACCTAACCTACGAGCTAGTTTCGATGATAAAATCTAAACTATCTATACCCTTACTTGTAAAACTGAATCCAAATGTCACTAATTTAAATGATATCGCCCTAGCAGCGGAGAAAGGGGGCGCAGATGGTGTCGTTGCGATTAATACAATAAGCGCAATGGCCATTGATGTTAATACAAGACGTCCTTTTTTAGCTCATGGAAGTGGTGGTTTATCCGGTAAAGCGATACATCCAATAGCCGTAAAAAAAATCTACGATTTATACAAGGTGTTAAAAATTCCGATAATAGGATGCGGAGGTGCTTCTAATTGGAAAGAAATAATAGAATTCTTCTTAGCAGGGGCTTCAGCAGTTCAAATTGGGAGCGCATTACACGAAGGAATGGATGTCTTGGAGGAAATGCGAGAGGGAATGCTTGAATATCTTAGAATTCACGATTTTTCTACTATCAACGATATTCAGGGTTTAGCACACGATTTCAAATTACAGGAGATGCCTGATTTTGACTAAAAACACCATACACACTGTAAAAATAAATAGGATTTTAAACGAATGTGAATCTGTCAGAACCATCATTTTTAAAATGAAAACCTCAATTGTCCCAAAACCAGGACAATTTTCTATGATTTGGGTTCCTGGAATAGACGAAATCCCTATGTCAATATCTTTTTGCGATGAACGAGGATTCTGGGCCATTACTGTTAAAGTAGTAGGAGAATGCACAAAATCATTAAATAACCTTAAAGTAGGTGATTATATTGGAGTAAGAGGGCCATTAGGCAACAATTTTCCAATGCCCGGAACAAAGAATAAGAAGATATTTCTCATTGGAGGTGGGATGGGTATGGCACCTCTGAAGTATTTAGCTCACCAATTAAAGCAGGAGGGTTACGAATATACGGTTATAGAGGGTGCAAAATCGGATGGAGATCTGGTATTCGTGGACGAGATACACGAAATAATGTGTAAATGTTCTGAATTTTTATGTTGTACTGACGATGGGAGTTATGGTGAAAAAGGAACGACAATTGATGTGTTTGAGAGTATTATCAAGAATCAAGGTGTTAATGAAATGAAAAATATGATAGTATACTCTTGTGGTCCAGAAAAGATGATGTACAAGTTATTTAATATATGTAAAGACTTCAATATCGAATATTACGCAAGTCTTGAACGGATTATGAGGTGTGGTTGCGGAATATGCGGGTTGTGTTCTTTAGATCCCTTAGGACTTTTAGTTTGTAAAGACGGACCAGTATTTAACTCTATGGACTTGAATAATATAGGAGATTTTGGAAATTTTAAAAGGGACTTTACTGGAAGAAAAGTTATATTAGATTGACTTTTAGTAAAAACATTAAGAAAAACTTCTTCTAAACATAAAATTTAAGACAAAATAAAGATTTAAATAAACACAAGGGAATTTATACAATCAAGAATACTCCTTCTGATTCTATGGCTTTATTTAAAGATACAAACTCAGAAAAAGTAAAAAAGATAGCCCAAGCTATAATTGATCATATCATCAACCATCCAAATGTGAAAAAATCAAAAATTACCCAAATTAAAGCTCAATTCTCAAAGAAATTCCTATACCACGGGGTTATAAAGAACGCTACAATTCTTGAAGCAGCAAGTGA
>JBHLMB010000528.1:0-3047 GCA_048938565.1 Promethearchaeota archaeon
CCACACCTTTCTTAATTTCCTCAGCTAACTCTTTATCTACAGGAGTCATTAAATCACACCTTTTTATACTATTAATAAAATAGGTTCAAATTTTTTTAACAAAATAATAATTGAATTTATTTATAAGTTTAAGTTAATAGAAGATTGAATTAAGGATTGGCTTATAAAAATCTTAGTTCAATGCTATCATTCTTATTGATCGCTAAAAAATTCATATTTTTGTAGAATTTTCTTTCGATTCTTCATTCAATTCGTCTATAAATGTTTTTAAGGGCGTTGATTCGGTTATTTGAAAATATTCTAGTTTCCGAAATGGTAATATTTCCACGATATGACATTCTAAGTGAAAATGTTCTAAGCCACATAAAAATTTATCTTCTAAAATAACATCTAATGGCAGTTTTACAACATTTCCATCAAGTAATATTGATCTTGGATTTATAACAAGATTACTTTTAATGAATTCAATAAAATCCAATAATCTACTCTTATCCCCATTAACTTGAGTATAAATCAATAAACCTTCGTCAGTTATTTTCTCATAGGGTTTTCTAATTGAATTAGCACGCCTAATGTATCTATTTCTGAGCTGATAATAATCTTTAGCAATAATTGGGCAAAAATGGATCTTAATTGAAACCTCTGGTGCCATTTTTTTAACCAATTTTAGAGCATTATCCTTACTATTAACTACAGAAGCTATAGATCCTGGTTCTAAACAGAAACCTTTTTCTTTCATCGAAGAACTATTGGGAAAACAATATTCAAGCTCGTTTAGATTAATGAAATCTGCTCCAATATTATCTAAATATAGAATTAATCTCTCAAGTTTATCTAAATATGGTTTATTTGGTATAACCGGAACCTCTGCCCCTACAGACATCCCTTTTTTTAAAGCGAGCGAAAATACATTCCAATTATTATTATGAGGGTGAAACCGTATTTCGTCAAGACCTATACCTGATAACCTATTTGCTATTGTTTCATTAAAATTCAATCCGTTAGAATATAAATGAATGTGAAATTTAGAACCAAATTTTTGTTTTACTTCATAAATATAGTGTATTGTTTTCTCTAAATTATCTCCGAATAACGGCTCTCCACCAGTAATGCTCATCCCTAAAGCTTTACAAATATTTAATTCCTCAAATAAATCAGTTATTGAATTTATCCTAATTTCGTTTATGAACGAATATTCCTTATTTTTTCTAGATTCAGAAATTGGACAATACCATTGGCAATGATCTGGTCTTTGACAAATACCATTTAAGAAAAGGACGGCTTTAGCGCCTTTCAAACAGTAATAACATCCTTTGGGAATATTTCTTTTTTTAATATAAAAAGTCCCACCTTTCGATTCGACGATTTTTACCTTTTTCATCTTCTATACAACTTTTTCCTAATTAGAGAATGTCTCCTTGACAATCTATTTAATACTTCTTCTGTTATTTCGTCTTTTTCGATTCTATGCTTGAAAAAAACACCCGATCTGCCTTGTTTTTCTCTCTTTAATAATATTTTTTTTCTTTGATTTATTGTTTTTATGTTTATTCCTAATTCCCTCGCGATTATATGTTCATTATCAATAATGGATTTCTCTTCGTGACCTTTTGCCGTTGGCCTGATAAAAACCAATCTTTTATCTATTCCTGGTATTCTTTCATGATTTTTAAGTCTAGCCAAGTTAATTTTACCTCCAAAATCATAAAATTGAAGTGTCTCTTTAGCCATTTTTGTCAGGGGAACGGTAATGCATTCTAAATCGCTTAAATGAATATAAAGTCTTATTGAATCTTGTGGTGTGGCGATTATTATTTCTCTAAGGTAGTTTTTGAAACCATTCATTTCCAGGGCTAATTCAATTTGGAAAGAGGGGACTTCGTTTAAGAATATTATATCAATATCACTATTGCGATGGACATTTCCCCGAGCAATGCTTCCATACAAAAACGGCTGAAACGGTTCAAAAATACTCATTAGACTTATGGCTTGATTTCTTTTTAACTCTAAAAGCTCCCATTGTTCATTTGAATATATCACGGAACGATTGTGAGTTTGGAGTATCCTATTGTTTGACATTGACTATTACAAATGGTTATTTCTTTCAATAATATTAAGGATCATTGCAAGCAGGATGGATTCATAATTCTTAAAAGACATTCGACTACTAATGTAATATAGATTTTCTTCTAGTTTGTTGGATTTAAATTTCAATAATGCTTTTATGTTGCTATTTTGTATAAATCTTCCACTTTGGCTAAATATAAAACTAGGACAATTAAATTTAGTAAGAGTTTTGATATAATTTTCATCTAATACAGGGTTTATTTGTATAATAGGACGATTTTTAGAAAATTGAGTTAAAAAATATCCTGGTCTTGAATAAAATATAAAATAAAAACGAATATCTCCAGGGATTTTACTCTTAATTACTTGTTCTTTCACTAAAGTGATTGTTTGTTTAACAACATCAATAGGATTGTTGTGTGAATATTTCTTATTTCTCTTTGTCTTTACATATATTAAGACGACATCGATTCCATTACTACATAAACCTTGAGAAATAAGACGGGGGATTATAGTCCATCTTTTCATTTGAATCATAATAACGACTGAGGAAGTTTGATGAGATTGTTTTGAATTCTTGTTTTGAAAAAACCGGATATTTTTTAAGGGAAAATCTTGTTGAGGAGGAGGATTAAATTTTGATTCAATAAGAGCCATATTTGACAGAGGAGCCCTCCATCGTGTTAAGTATTTGAAAACTTTAACACATACTAAGAGCAAAATTAGGAAAAAAATTATAATTGAATCAATTAATATCCAATCTAGCCTAAACATATTAAAAAGCATCATATAACACGGGATGATATTTATTTACTTTGTTAAAACATTATTTATCCATTTTAGATAATTATTAGCTCCCTTATGAATTTTTAAACCAATACATTCAGGATTTTCATAACTATGTATTTCTTCTATTTTTTTAATAAGAAAATCGCTTTTTTCTTGAGTAGTTTTTATCACTAAAAGTTGTTCATTGTCTT
>JBHLMB010000028.1:0-10619 GCA_048938565.1 Promethearchaeota archaeon
TTAAAACAACGAAAAAATCTCTCATAGACTAAAAAAAACTAGAAAAAAACATTTTAGCAGATAGAACGAGAAAATTAAGAGATGATTTAGATTCATTTTTTAACAATATTGAGATTTTTGAAGCATCTTTTCAAGACTTAAAACCTGATCCTAAAGAAAAACTCAAATTTATTGTAAGCGATTTAAATGAACTTGTTAATCAAATAGCTAATGAACTAGATTTTTATACCAATCGCTATAGTGAATTGGAGAGATACATAGCTAGGGCAAAAATTGAGCTCGAAAATCTCACACTTATTAAAAAAAGTTATGTTTTTTTAGAAAGATTTAACTTAAAACGAGAAAGCTATCAAATCTTCAATCAACTTGATTTTAAGATTTATATAACTTTTAAAAAAAATATAGAAAACTTAAAAACTCTCTTTAAATTTTCTGAATTTCCAAATGTTTATCAAATTTCAGACATTTCTCAAGATAGTTTGGTTTTTTACATAATTTACCCCAAAAAATTAGAGGAGGAATTAAAGAGAAGAATAAACATTATTCTTGCTCAAGAAATTCCTATTCTTAAAAAATATCTTTATACTGATGGAATTAATTTTACTAGAATCGTAAAAGAGATTGAAATTATTGAAAATACGCTTGAAAAATATCAAAAAGAAAGGAGAAGAATTAGAGATGATAACATTCAAAAATTTGCAGCATTTAATGAAATTATTGGTAATATTGAGAAATATATATGGGCAGATAATCAGTTTGAGGAATTATCCTCCCAACATTCATTATTCAGGTTTTATGTCCCTTTAAGTATTAAAAAGAAGGTTTTAAAAGGATTAAAAATAACTTTTAAGGAAAACATTGCAATTGATCCAGTTATTATTACGAGAAAAAGAATAGCACCAAAGAAAAAAGAGAAAACTAAATCTACTTCTATAGAAAATAAAAAAAAAAAGCTTGTAAAAGAAAAATTGGAGCAGGAAAATGATTTAGAAGATTCAAAAGAAGAATTTTTTAATAATGAATCGGATGAACCCCCTAGATTGACTAAAAAACATATATTCTTTGTTAGACCATTTGTATCTTTAGTGAAAATGTATGGCGTTCCCTCTTATTCTGAGGTTGATCCAACCCCTTTTCTAGCAATAACCTTTCCACTTTTATTTGGATTGATGTTTGGAGATATAGGCCATGGAATTGTGCTAGTAATTTGTGGATTTCTTGGAGCTATAATTTTTAGAAATAAAGGAGAAAATTTTCGCAATTTTTGTTGGATAGTATTTTATTGTGGATGGGGAGCCATATTTGGTGGATTTTTATATGGAGAATCATTTGGAATGGAATCGTTCTTAATATGGCATCTAACACCAATATTAGAAAATCCATTAGGAGACAATTTAGTTTATGTTCTAAAGTTCGCAATAATTATTGGAGTAATCCACATTAATCTCGGCTGGACAATACAAGCTGTTAATTACTGGAGACAAAAAAAAAAATACTTAGCTTTCTCGGATTCCTTTATTAAAATTTCGTTATTAACTGGTGGAACAATTTTATTATTTATTTGGGGTTTTGATATTGACTCTTGGTTTCAAGATCCTTATCCAATATTATTAACGTTAATTCCTGGGTTTTTACTTATAGTATTAAAACCAATGGGTAAAATTTTTAGAATCTCGTATTTAAAAAAGGAATCTTATGGAAGTTTAATGGGAGAGGCATCAATGGAAGCTTTTGAAACATTATTATCCGTATTAAGCAACGCCGCATCTTATATAAGACTGCTAGCCTTAGCAATAGCTCATATAGCCTTGATGATCGCAATTGAAACATTAATAGGGTTTATATCAGGAGAGGGAATAGTCCTAGATATCCTAAGATTAATAGGTTTAATTGTAGGGAATGCAGTTGTCATTCTATTAGAAGGACTAATGGCCTTTGTCAATAATATAAGGTTGCATTTTTACGAGTTTTTCTTCAAATTTTATTCTGGATCAGGGAAAGAATTTGTTCCGTTCCATCTTGAACGCAAATTTTCAGCAATAAAATTTAAGGTCGAAACAGATATTATATCAGAAGAAATAGAAAAAGAAATAGTTTCAAAAACAGATGAAAATCGTGTATCCAATGCAATTAGATATATAAATAACAAATTTTTTTAGACTAATATATTTAAATACATATCAATTATTTTTGTACAATATACAAAAAAATGAATGAAAAAGATAATTCAGATCCTAAAAAATCTAATCTCAGTTTAAGAATAATTTGCTTAATAATTTTTTTATTATTTTTAATTTATTTATATTTCGTATTTACGGATTTAGGCGCTCCTCCAATAATTAATATTCTTATATTGCTATTTTTTTTATTGATAATGATTGGCCCTTTAATCAATGGATTCAAAAAATCTTTTTACTATCGCTTATTTCCTAAAAAAAAAACGGAGCAAGAATTCAAGAGAAAAACAACAAGATCGCAATCACCTATAATACAAGCCCAAGATATTGATTATAAATATCGAAGACCCATTATTCGATCATGCAGATATTGTGGAATGACTGTAGCAAATTTTATGAAAAAATGTCCACAATGCGGAAAAATTATATACTAAGGTTTGAACCATTCAAAGAAGTAATAGCTACTTGTTAACGGATTTGCGATCACAAATTTCTTCCTTACAGAGGTTGCTAATCTACCTGCCCTTACCATATCGATAGCAGAAATCTTCGAATTAGAAGGGAGCACGTGCACGATAAAAGACGAATGCTCCAATCCTGGTCCTTTTTTATATACAACAAAGTCCGCACCAAATTTCAGACCTGGGCGGGGAACATATCCTTTTTCTCTAAGATCGTTGTATATCACATACTTTTCTTCAAATTTATGATGGATGGTTTTAGCTAGATCAAAAAACTCATTAGAAGTTATTAATCCATGGGTTTTTATATCCTCAATTGAAATTTTTTCTTTCAAAAGTAGATAATATGCTTCTATTAAGGATAGTTCAGAAGGTCTGTTGAAAAACTCTAATCTTGGTTTATTAATACCTAGAGGCGAACCAAAAAAATTAAATTTTACATATAAATATGAAGCGTGAACTGGATTAAAAACAATAACTCTAGAATTAATTAATTTCGCAGGGATTTTGTCAGGAATATCCTCTTCGTTTATAACTCCAGATTCATTTTCTTTACTCATCACGATAAGAGTATTTACGATAATTTATTAATTTTAGTTTCTATATTGTAAGACCAGAAACTTCAGATTTATCAAATTGTTTAAATTCGAAAGGAACAATTCGTATAGTATAATATCACAACCTGAAAAAATGATTAAAAAATGGTTATTAGGAAAGCTAAGCTAGCAGGAAGTTGGTATTCTGGCTCAAAAGAAAGGTTAAAAAAGGATATTGAACAGTGTTTTTTAAACAAGGAATTCGGTCCAGGATCACTCCCATCTCCTCAGGAAAACAACGAAAGGAAAATAATAGGCGCCGTCTCACCTCATGCGGGGTATAGGTTTTCAGGACCTTGTGCGGCGTATTCATATTTCAATATATTTAAGGAAAACACGCCTGATACAATAATTGTGATTGGATTCTATCATCGCGGGATGGGCCCAGATGCATTTCTCAGAAAGGGTGAATGGGAAACACCATTAGGAAATTTAAGTATTGATGAAGATTTTACCGATGAATTAATTAATAATAGCAAGGTTATTGTTCCAAATGAAAGAGTTTTTATCAATTCTGATGAAAATAGCATTGAACTTCAGATGCCTTTCATCAAATTTTGCGCAGGGAAAAAGGATACTAAAGTTGTTCCTATAAAGATCACTTCACATGATTACGATAATATAGAATTAATTGCTTCTGATATTGCAAATGCCATAAAAAAATTAAAGAAGAATATATCAATCATCTCTTCTTCCGACATGTCTCATTATAATATTTTCAACGAAGAACAACTCAACATATTAAAAGAAATTGATAACACGGAAATCACTCAATTTCGGAATATGGATGGAAAGAAATTCTTAGATCCTATAAGTTATATTAGTAAAAAATTGTACAATACATTCTCAATGGGTGGAGGTCCTACGGTGTGTGGAAGACATACTATAGCAACCTTGATGTTGACTTGTAAAAAACTAGACGCATTAAACGCAAAGTGTTTAAAATATTACACAAGTAAAGATATAGAATATAGCACGAGTCCCTGGACAGTTGGTTACTTCTCTGGAGCAATAAGCACGGAATAACCAAAATCTCAAATGATTTTGTTAAGTTAAGTTAGAAAATTCAATTAACATCTACTTTTATGCGTCTATAGCGATATTATTGTAAAATTAATGAATTGAATAGCTACATTATAAAATCTTTTTTAAAATCCAGACAAAATTATAGTATATGTTTATAAATTATTAAGTTGAAATACACTTAGATATCAAAAGATTAAATTATTTTAGAGAAAATGATGGAACAAAAATTTAAATCCTACGACATTAAGAATTGCGACCACAAAGATATCACGGAGATTATGAAAAATAGTTTAGAAAGACTGTCATTCAACACGAGAACGGCCAAACTGGGGAAAAGCATTATTAAAATTAATTATTACGACACAGCTGTAGATGAAAATTTGCAAAGGGAAAATAAAATACTAATCTTACAGGATCCAAATAATGATTGCCATATTAATTTCAAAGGAAAGCTGAATGATTCTCAAATCTCACAATTATGGGAAGAATTAAATCGAAACATGAGAAGATCAGTGAATAACATAGGAATTATGGATAATCAGCTAAGTAGAGAAGACGCAACCTATTTAATTATCAATAAAATAGAAGAACAAGGGTATGAAATAGATAACATGCGAGCTATAGAGTTTATTGAAAATTTCCAAAATCGATATAATAGACTTCCGTATGAAAATGAGATTCAACCAATAGTTAAAGGGTATATTCTTACGCAATCATCTATAATAAAAAAAGAAACTCTAGTTAGCAATGAATATAATTTTCCAAAACAATCATTTGCTCCAAGCAAAGCTCTAGTTCCTGAAAAACCCATAAATGTCGAAAAAATCAGCGTTGATAAATCAATTCCAGATTTTACTAGAAATGAAAATTCGAATTTTATTTCACACGATCCATCACCAAACACCATAATAATTAAGGAAGCTCCTTCAGGATTGTTAACTATTCAAAAACCAACAGGGCGAAGAATTTGTCCAAATTGTGGGAATAGTGGAGAATATAAGATACACGAACAGATAGATAAAACAAATATGATTAGCTTATTCCCTCGCATTTATGGAAAACTTTACACGTGTGATGGATGCAGGATGGCTTGGAAAGAAGAATGAGATCTACGATTTATTGGCCGTCAGATTGACGCGCTAATTGCTTGATTGCTGTATGAGGCTATAGATTATCATGCTTCCAATGTCGCTATCAACTGTTGGCTTGAATCCTGCGTTGCTGAGTTGCCGCTCGAATGCTTCCTTTCGAATGCGCCACGCCAGGCGCTCTTGCTGGCTCAAGTTCTTATAAACCCTACTTTGGAAATCGTGGAACTTGTAGGGATCATTTTTGGCGAAATATGGCTCCAGGAAAGGTTCGTCCACTTTATAGCAATACAAGACGCGCAGGTGCGGTAAGCTCGCGAGAATTTCAAGGTTCAGCTTGGAAAGAGACTTAACGCCTTCGCGGGAAAGCGCCAATTCAAGCTCAACCACGTGCCCGCGCTCCAGCGTGTAATGCAGGCTTCCGGGACGATGAGTTCCCTCTTCGTGCGCAATGATATTCCAGATGCAATACATGGTGGGGGCGTACGGAAGGTGGGACGCCGCCACGATCGTCTTCATAGTAGCAGCCTCGCCCGGCTCGAGCAGTGCGTCGAGGACTTCTTCTTGGGAAATGTTGGCCAGGAAATCCCACTCGGGAGCGTCTGAAATTAATTCGTTCAATTTGGCTGCCACTTCAGACCAATCCTTTCCTTCTCGCTCGATCTCGATGCTTTCGTGGATCTTTTCCATGGCTTCTTGCTTGATGCGCTCGATGGCCTTTTGGTCGCCGATCTTGGCGAGCTTAAATAATAACCAATGACGATAATATGAAATGTCAAGTCTGCTAGGATCATATTCGGATTCTATCCAATTTTTGATTTTTGAGCAAAGAATTTTAAAATTTTCTCTTGGTGTGAGTTTTTCATTGAGTTTAGGAATAGCACCCCCAAAAGCCTTTTCATTTCCCACGAATGCTGTCATTGATACATTCGGATTCAATCGCATTGAAACATCCCTGTTGAAAATGAGTTTGAAGGGTTCGATTTCGTCGTGATTCGGGGATGTATCAAAGTACAAATCCTTCAAAAATTTTAATTTCATTGTTTAAGTTAACCTCTTTTCTATTGCATCGAAAATAATCCCACATAATTATATGAAGCGAAATTTTTTAAATCTTGTCCCAGTTCAGGATTTCTGAATTGAACCGAAGATCGAATCTCGTTGCTTTCCTGTTTATCACATTTCATTTATTGTTACTCCATATATGAATTAATTAATTAATTTAATTACGATGATTTTTTATTTGATTGCATTCTTGAGGGCGTCAAGAAGGGGTTGCCAAGGTGGCCAGTACTCAGGCAGTTCTCTAAAGTTTGGATTTTCTTCTCCATATTTTGCTTCGAAAATATCCTGCCAAAAGTCAGTCATAAACTCGAGTCCCTCAAGCGGCGAGTACTCCCAATACCCGTTCTCCCTGACCGTTGCGCACTTGACCTCGCCTGGATGGATGCCGAACATGAGGCACGCCATTGCCCCGTACGCAGCCACCTGCACCACCGAGTTGATGAACATCAGGATATCTGTTCCCTCGATCTCGAATCGCAAGTTTGGCTTGTAATCCAGCACCCAGAGCATTCCCTTGAGGATGGCCAACAGGTCGGGATGCCCCGTGAACATCGTTTTTGACAGCTCGTCGTAGTACCAGAGCGGCCCATCGGCCACCACGGACTCCGGTCTTCGCCTCATCATTTCCTTGCACCAACGAGGATGCCTTTCCTTCCCCGATATTCCCAAGTCTACTATTTCTTGGGCTATTTTCACGGCTTCCAAGAAAAAGGGGTCGGTTACCTTGTCTTTAGGCACGCTCTTGCCGAATCCCGATGTAAGAAACTCATAGGACGCTTTTTTCTTGACAGCCAAGTTAAATCCATTGCGATCGAGCCATTTTTTCGAGAACAAGGAGACCCTAAGATTCTGTTTAGCACCAGTTAAATCGTCGAAGAACTTTTCTGAAGGCTTGACAAGCACGGTCTTTCTATTATCGTCCCAGTACGTCTTGACCTCCGATCCAAAATATCGCTTCATTCCAAGGAACTTGGATCCGACAAACCTGTCTGGCTCGACCAAGTAACCCTCATGCCAATGGTAATTCTGCTGGGCGTCACTCGCAGTCGATTCAAGGTTCCTGCCTCTTTGAATTGCGTAATCGTGAATCTGGTCGATCGCACGCTGATATATAAGTATGTTTTCCCATTCCCCGAATTGATCGTACGCAATGAACATTTCCATGTCGGCAAGTATGTCTTTTAAAGCTTTGACCGTAAACTCCCTGCCATCTTTCAGGTTTCGGTTCAGCGTGTCAGCGTACCTAAAGTACGGATAATTCCTATAAATGGCGCGTACCTCGCTCGTGAATACGTGATACGCGGCAAGTATGGCGGACGATAATCGAGACTCGAGCTTCAAGTCATCGCGAGTAAGTGTGGCGTCTCGAGCGTGAAATTTCCACGACACATAAATAGCATTCGATTTTTTCGTGACCGCTGTGAAAGGATTTTTAAACATCCATCTTTCTATCTTGTCAATGACCTTGTTCTTGAGATGTTGAACATACTCCGCCACTGTAATGTCTTGTTTTTCAGCTTCATTCTGGAGGAGCGGTTTGAAATAATTTGGAAAGCTGTCCAGAGTCCATCCTTCAACGGACATAATGATTTCCTGTATCGATGGCCAAGACATTATAGTAGTTTTATCACGACGGAGTTCATGTGATAATTTACCTTCGTAGGAATGTTGGAAGAACAGCTTGCTTATTCCAGAAAACGAAGAGACCGATGCAAATGCTTGAGAGCTAGAAAGCAAACTCTTGAACAGCCACACGCGCGGGCTTGTTGAATCGAACTCGTCAAATAATTTTTCGATGTTCGCTGAATCTGCTGCAAAAGAGTTAAAATCGTGGCATAGCGATATAACGAGCTCCCTTTTCCATCTATCTTGTATGGTCCCAGCATTCCTTTCTATAATGCTAATATAATTCGAAATAACCTTCATATCTAGATCAGACCTATAAAATTTAGGGTAAAATTCTTTAGGGAGACCCAAGTGAACTTGTAATTGAGAAAGTCCTTGCTTATCATAAAGGTCTGCAATTCTATAAAGAAATATCCTTCCTTCGTTTGCCACATCGCTTTCGAAATATTTTCCGTTTAGCTTCCAGAACCGTTCAAACGAGCGATGAAACTCTTCCCTTATTTCCAAGCCTAATTCGGCAAATTTGGGATGATTCACGATGCCGGCGTACCACGCGTAATAATGCCTGTCGAAATCGGACAATTGAAATATCTGCATTTTTTCCATGTAATTTAGTTGTGATAATATATGCACTCCCGTTAATTTCTGGAGTCGCTTCCCCATTTCGTTTTGGTCCAAATCTTGCCCATCGTATTTTCCTTCGAGAATGCCTTGTTCCACGCAGAAGTCCATCACATCGTCGTAAAATATTTTAGTGATCCAATAGAGATCGCTAACTTCAGAGCCTTCTTTCCACTTGTTAATATCGGATATCGGCTGATACTGCCCGTCGACAACGAAGACTTCGAATTCGTCGTTGAGGAATCGTATTATCTCGCCTTGAACTGATTGGTCTGCTCCCGCCTTCAATATTCCAGCTTTTAACCAGTCGAACACCGTTTGCTCGAGTTGATTTAATATTTCTCCGTTGGAAGCTTTTTTCACGATGACATCCGTGACGAACCGAACGAGTCCCTTATTATTCCCGACCTTGAGTTCAAGCGCTTGAAGGAATCCTTGATAAGTATCAAGGTTAGCAGAGGCAATTTCGGGCAACCTGTCTTCCAAGAACGCCCCGATCTCGTTGAGGGCAAAGTCCCCCACATTCCATTCCCTGGCAACTTCCTCGATCACGGTACATGCATCGCTAGAGAACAATCCTTGAATTCGTGCGAGTTGCTTTTGCCTCCTGATGATCTCGATTTTTACCAACTTAAACTCAAGCCTTTCAATGTCTTTTGCGTCTCCAATGGCCCTTCCTTGCTCGCGAGCGTTCTTTCCCTTCACATAGGCAAGTAAGGTCCTTAACATTATTTCATCTCGATGGTTAAGGATGAATTCCACATCCATCTTTGACGTTACTTCAGAAGACGACGCTTTCCAAAAGTCTTGGTCGATTCCCCGTCTTTTCACGGCCTTCAAGATACCAGCATCCTCGGGAGGCACGGATTTTTCTATTCGCTCGGCAAGTTCCTTGTCTCTCAGGTCTTTTTCCACGTCTTCTGCGGTAAAGTATTTCTCGGCAAGAGACCGCGTTGCGAAAGCAGGCACGTTCTGAATCGTGGTTGGTGCTTGTTTCACTTGTTTCACGCCCGAAAAGTCCATATTCTTTATGTTAGACTTGATGATAATATCCGAGGAAACATCTGGCATGGGAGTTTTCCTGCCCTTTTTGCCCTCCTTGTCTGCCATTGAAAGCAAGGTGCCAAGGGGGCTTTTCCTGTGAATTTTTTGCGCCAGGTATTCGAGCATGGGCAAGGCGACGTGTCCAACGGCCTTTCCAGTATCTCCAAACAAGTCAATGGCGTTAAAGGCAATGGCAGATCCCAATAATAACGAGCTTGCCTTGGTCACGAACCCGAATATCTTGCCAATTGCTCCAAGAGCGCTTTTCCATCCATTACCGCCTTCAGCGTCTTGGGATTGCTGGTTTTCTTGGAACCAATCGGATATCTGTTGAGTTCTATGCGAAAGCAGCTTTTCGAAGCTCATGCCGGTTTGAGCCGATAGTTCGTTCATGAATTCCCTGAACGCGGGGTTGGAATCGTACTCTGATCGAGCGGTTTTCTTGAACTTCTTGTAGGAAATCTTGTTGTTGAGCGCTTCTCTCTCGGACGTGGCCAATACGGAAGCCCAATGACCCACGGCGTCGGGCAAGCCCGTAATGTCGCAGAGGTTTTGAACGAAGGTCTCGATGAAGCTATCCATCACGATTTCCTGGAACGCTTCGGCAATCGAGCGGGACGCCACCTTGTAGAGCACGTTGTTCGAAAGCTTGGTCATCAGGCGCTTCAAGGCCGTCATTTGGGCCGTGTTAACCGTTTTTGACGAGAATTTCGCCACTAATTCGTCCAAGCCAACTGCCTTTGCGAACGACTTGGCAAGAAATCCCCCGAAAAAGGTTGCTGCCACGGAAATGGCCGTGCTCACTAATGTCAGCACTTCCGTGTATCCTATTTCCGATATCATGTGTGCCGTGGTTTCTGCGAACGTGAACTGGTTGAAGTATTCCTTTACCAGGTAATCGGTTGCTTGTGCCAA
>JBHLMB010000028.1:10719-12185 GCA_048938565.1 Promethearchaeota archaeon
CTCGAGTACAAGTCGTCAGTTCCGTCCACGAACCTGTATTGGGGCCTGCCGTCCACGCAGGTTGCAACGATCGCGTTGAGCTCCCCTCCAGAGGCTTCAGTCACCGCTTTTTGAAGGTAGCCAACGGTGTTAAACCTGTGCTCGGAGTGCGAAGAGTCGTGATACACGTAATTTAACCCGCTAGAAAGCTCCAAAAGGGTGGTTTTAAGCTCAGTCGAACCAAACGAGTTAAAGGCGGGAAGTTCGGACGTGAGCATGAAGTAATCCAGGTTGATCTCGTCAAAATCTAACTGGATCATGTAATCGGGATTTAGTGTTAAGTAAAACATTGCGTTGTTGCCAGCAACTTCCCAGGAGGCTTTCATCCTGGCATCGTTCGGAGGGGACACGATTACCGCTCCCTCGTACTCGCTTCCCGGACTTCCTCCCTTCGCGGTTGCGTAGTACGCTCCTGGATGACCGCTAAGGGCGGCGATCATGGAATCGCCCCAGAGTCTATCGGCAAAAGCCCTTTCGGAAAGCGTGGTCGTTGCGCTTGAGCTGCCGTCCGAAGGCAAGTAGGTAAACGCTCGTTCCCTGGCTTTCTGCTCGGCTGCCTTCAAGTCCATGAAGAACTTGGACATGAGACTGTAAGACGCCAGGTACATGACGTGACCCCACCCAATTCCTAAACCTAACGTGATGAGTATGATGTTCGAAGAGACGGCAGTAGCAACCAGGGTCATGAAGACCTGTTCCACCACGTCCCTAACGAATTGCTGCCTGTAGCGCACCCAGTCGCTCTCGTATATCTCGTGCTTTATCTCGTAAAACAGCTGCCTGTGGCGAGATCCGTCCATTTTTGCCAATTTATGGATTTCAAACACGTGGTCCTTTACCACGTACCCATCGTGATCGTCCCGTGGAAAGAGCAAGTCGATTCGTTCGAGCTTGCCGTAATGGAACTTCCAATTCGAGGTAAATCCGTCGTAAGTGATGGTCTCGGTACCGAGCTTGTCGTAAAAATCGGTCTCGACTTCAGTTGATTTAGCCTTGATCTTCTCGTACGGCGCGAAATCGTGAGAACCATCGTAATTGTATCCTATAGAGACGACCGTGTAAACATTGCGCCCTTCGGAGTCGATCTCCGGATAAGGCGCTAACACGTACACCGTCTCGTAAAACCCGTTTGAATCGGAATCGCAATAGAAATAATAACCGTCCATTTTTGCTGCCCTGCCACCCCGTCGCTTGAAAGCGTCCTTGTCGGACGAGAAATAGACCTGCCCGTCGTGAGGCTGTACGAGCATTCCAGTGACTTCAAGCGCAACGGAGCCTCCGTTCACGGCTTTTCCTGCCACCGTTCCAAAATCGTTGTACACGCTGTACCTGTTTGGTAATTCGATGGCGATGGTCTGCTCGTAAATGTTGCTTTCTGAGCGCCCATTGGGAGAAATCGTCGTCAAGGAATCGAACTTTTCGGGAAC
>JBHLMB010000529.1:0-3033 GCA_048938565.1 Promethearchaeota archaeon
CAGTATGTCAACTTTGAGTTTTGAGTACTCTCTTTTTTGGAGAATTTGCCTCAATCTTTGAAATGGACCAATTACATCTTTAATATTAAGGAATTCAATATCTTCATTGTTCATGACTTTGGAATAGAGGAACTTGAAAAGGACATCAAATCACTAGGATTGAGTAAAAAACGTTCCCAAATTTTAAAAGATTTAAGTAAAATGATTATAGAAAAATACGAAGGAAATTTACCTCCTCGAGCGGAAGATCTCACTCAAGTAAATGGAATCGCAGATTATGTGAGTAAGGCATACGCTTGCGTTGGATTAAATAATAGAACTTTATTTTTTGATGTAAACATAAAAAGAATAGTAGAGAGAGTGTTTAATGATTTTGATCCTTCAAAAAAGATTAAAGACGAGATTGAAAAAAAACTGGACAAGTTACTACCTGATACAGAATGTAAATATTTCTATTGGGCTCTTCTCGATTTTGCTAGTGTTGTATGTACTAAAAAAAGTCCTAAATGCGAATTTTGCGTGATTTCAAGTTGGTGTTACTACAATAAACATAAATAAATAAATTATTATTCTGTGAAAGGATGTTTATTTAATACTTCTTTACTTCTATCACCTAATATGGAACAACTAGTATTAAAATACGAAAGTGCCGGTATATTCGTCACAAATATGGCAATATCTAAGAACTTTTATGCAAATATTTTAGGACAACAAATTATAGAGGATTTGGAGAGATATGTGGTTTTTAAAGGAGGATTTTTTATATGGGAACAAAAATATGCGTTAAATACTATTTACACCTCAAAAATTGGTGAAATTCAAGTTGGTAGGAATAATTGTGAATTTTATTTTGAAACACCAGATATTGAAGGGTATTACAAGAAAATCAAAAAAGAAGATATAGAAATTATCCACGATATTATAGAACATCCTTGGGGACAAAAAGGTTTTAGAGTGTACGATCCCGATCATCATATCATTGAAATTGGGGAGCCTATGTCATTTGTTATATTAAGATTTCGCCAACAAGGAATGACCTCAGAAGAAATTTCGAAGAAAACATTAATGTCATTAGAAGTTATCAAGGAAATTTTGGAGAACCAAGGAAAATAAACTTATCTAAAGGATTCAAAAAGGTTCATTTTTCTTTTCTTGATAGAGTTATTACAATTATCCTTCATTTTTTCAATTCAAAAAATTTTAATCGTATTCTAAATTAATCAAAATCAAAGTTATTTATAGAACCTATTTGATAAAGCTTGAAGGATAAATTAGAAGAAATTCGATCAATTTTGATTGAACACCATAAAGACATCGCCAACGCCATTCCTCTTATTGCCTCTGAAAATATCACGAGCCCAGCAGTGGATGAAGCTTGTAATTGCGATTTTAGCCACCGATACGCAGAAGGATGGGTTGGACAGCGAGTTTATGCAGGATGCGTTTATATTGATAAAATTGAATCTCTCTGTATGGACCTTACAAAAGAATACTTTGATTGTTGTTTTGCAGATGTGCGTCCAATATCGGGAGTAATGGCAAATCTTGTACTGTACAATGCGTTCACATCTCGAAACAACGGGAAGATGATGGCAATGCCCATTCCAAAAGGAGGTCATATAAGCCATGCTCCATTTGAAACATCAAGCGGGCGTAAGATTTACGGTACGGCGGGAACGGTGAGAGGTTTGAACATCAAATATCTCGCTTTTGACGAAGAAAATATGAATTTGGATATTGATGGATCGGCAAAAATTATACGGGAGTTTGAACCTGAAATGGTACTGTTTGGAGGCTCTGTATTTTTGTTTCCTCATCCCGTTAAAGAATTAAGCGAGGTTGCGAAAGAAGTGGGAGCCCACATTGGATATGATGGAGCCCATGTTGCAGGATTGATCGGTTCAGGATATTTTCAAGATCCCTTGCGCGAAGGAGCAGACGCCATGAGTTTAAGTTGTCATAAAACCTTACCAGGACCTCAAACGGGAGCAGTTGTATCAAATAGGGAAGATTTAGTTGAAGACTTAAAAAATGCAGCCTTTCCATCGCTATTTTCTAACCATCACCTTCACAACATTGCAGGATTTGCGGTAGCTCTCACGGAAATGTTAGAATTTGGTAAGGAATATCAAAAAAATGTAATTAAAAACGCCCAGGCGTTGGGAGCTGCTTTAAACGAGAGAGGTTTTAAAGTATTATGCGAACACTTGGGATTTACAGAATCACACCAAATCGTCATTGACATTGGAGAATTCGAAAAAACAGTAGGTCTTGGGGGAACAATAGAAAAACTCCTTGAAAACGCAAATATTATCATAAACCGGAATTTATTACCATGGGACATTCGAGAAGGGCGGCACTACATGAACCCCGGAGGATTAAGATTGGGAACATCAGAAGTAACTCGATTGGGAATGAATGAAAGTGATATGGTTGATATCGCAGAATTTTTCAAAAAATTAATAATTGATCAACGAGATCCTAAAACGATTAAAACCGAAGTTGCTGAATTCAAGAAGCAGTTCCAAGAAATTAAATATTGCTTTCAAACGACTAACAAGGCGTACGAATACCTCAAGTTTTATTAGATAATCAAATAAGATAGAATATGTTTAATTTTCATTCCTATCGTCTATCATCTGTTGTAAAAGGAAAAATTTAATTTTTAAGGTTAACTTCTATTTTTAATTATTACCGGTTTATCTCTCCGGACTTTTCCCGTTCCGGAGAGATTCTGATTCTTTTTTTTAGAAATGAAAGAGTTTTTCAGGACCTGCCTTTATCACTGAATGGATTAATGTTTTAATCAAGGGGCGTGACTGATATTCCGGGACAGGAGCCCGGTGCTGTGTGATGGGTGGTTTTAGAGTGGTTTGGTTAAAATATGAATCTTGGCAGGTATTTTTCCTCCGGAAACCCCAGCATAGAGATAAATACCTGAACATCACCCAGCAATCGGGCAATATATACGGAATTTCGATTATAGTTATCCAGTATAAGCTCAGGATCTTCCGGATCCAGCATCTCATCAAC
>JBHLMB010000530.1:0-3031 GCA_048938565.1 Promethearchaeota archaeon
ATAGCCCCACAACCAGGTGGAGGGCTAGGTTCTCTTCGCGATGAAATGTTAGATGAGTTAAATCGCTTAAAGAAAATTATGAGAGGAGAATAAAGTCTTAATTTTTTTTTATGATCCTATTTTATTTGTAATCTATTTCACTCATTCAATTTTTGAATTTCTTTCATTAAGTCTTTCATTGAAGGCTTTCAATGTTTAGTAAAGATTTATTATTTATATTTGGATACCAACATCTAATTTTTGTTGATATTTAAAGATTTTATTGCTTAAGAAGTAAACATATTTTTTTAATGATTAAAATAATATATAAGATATATTCATCTAGGCTATTTATCTAGAAAATAATTTAAATCGTAATAACGAATGGGCAATATAACAGTTATTTTAGATATTGGACAATTTTCTTCAAAAATAGGTTTTGCAGGAGAGGATTCTCCAAGTCAGGTTTTCTTAACAATGGTTGGAAAACCTAAATATCAAAATGTTAGTGTTGACTATGAATCTAAAAAATCTCGAGAAGATGAGATATATGTAGGGGATGAAATTCAATCAATAGGTTTATATAAAATTTTCCATCCTATTGAAAAAGGAATTGTTGTTGATTGGAATCATTTTGAAAATATAATTGAATACATATTTTATAACTTACGAGTAGATCCTACACTTGTTAATGTATTATTTGCAGTCCATCCTTTGTTTCCTTATAAAGATTTGGAGAAAATATTTGAATTATTCTTAGAACGATATCAATGTATGTCGTTTTATCCAGTTTTAGATTCGATGCTAACACTATATTCTGGGGGTTTTCAAACAGGTTTAATTATAGAGATTGGAGATAGTAATACAAGAATCGTACCTATCTATGAAGGATATAAATTAGAGCATGCAGTACGTATTTTGGATACAGGGGGAAGAGTTTTAACTCGTTATATGGAACAAGTATTAGAATCAATTGGATGGTCGGTTGATTCTTCAATCCGGAGAGAATTAGTAAGAGTTTTAAAGGAAAAGGCATGTTTTGTTTCATTAGATTATAAGGAAGATCTTAAACGTAGTGAACAGTATGAGAAAGAATATTCTTTACCAGATGGTTCAACAATTTCTCTTAATAAAGAACGATTTATTATACCGGAAATATTGTTTAAACCAACTTCAGAATTGGAGGAAGATTCATTACCTGTAGCGATTATGGATGTAATTGAAGATTGTGATTTAGATATTCGCCCAGAGTTATTAAATAATATTTTTCTTTCGGGAGGATCATCTATGTTTCCTAATTTAAAGTCACGTATCTATCAAGAATTAGAATTAGAGTTAGCAAGAAGAAAGAAAAAAAATCAAGTTATAAGGATTATTGCCCCTATGGAGCGTACATTTTCTGTATGGATAGGAGGATCAATTTTAGCAATGATCCCAGAATTCTCCCAAAACTGGATTACACGAGCAAAATTTTTTAATGAAGGGATTCCCCCAAATCTTCTTTAATTTATTACAGTATATACTTCTGAAATATCCTAATAACATTAAGATAATACATTTTGTTAAATAAGAAATCTCAATATTTATTCATATTATAAACAATTGCTTTAATGGTATAATAAATTATGACAAATTTTGAAAATAATAGTTTTTACAAGCCAAGTTATTCTAATTTATTCAACAAAATTAAAGATATCAAAACTCCTATAAAAAACAAAATACTTATAGCTCTTTTAGATGGACAATGGCATTCTGAATTAGAATTGATAAGAGTTACAAAAAAACAACATGGTTATATAGGAGCAGTTACATTAGGCACTATGATTCACGGATTAAACCACACTATTAAAAATAGTTATTTGCAGAAAAAGATTGTTAATGGCAAAATGTTTTATAAGATTAGTGACAATTATGTTGGATTAACTCGAGCTGCTTATCGTTTTGATTCAAATGATTTCATCTAAGTTAATGAGATAAAGCTATATTTATCGATAATTATAAAGATCAACTTATTTTTTTGTGCAATTTCCTTGAGAAATCTTATATTCAATACAATTAGAACAAAATTTCGAATGATCCTTATTCCAACATTTAGGACATAAATAATAAAGAAAAGATTTATTATTTTTTTTAAGTGAAACTTTAAAAATGTTAAAGTTACATAATGAACAAGTAGAATCTAACAATTCTAGCTTACCATTCTTGGGCAAAGATAAAAATTGTTTACAATTTTCATCAGAACAGACTAAAAATCTATTTTTTTTTGCATTAATAAATTTCATAGGATGACTTTTACAAAACGGGCAATTTGATGATGTTAATATAGTGGTATACTCCGTTTTATAATTACTAATTTGAGAAATTAATTTATGTTTATTAACTAGAAATTTATCAAATAATTGTAAGAATTCATTCCGTACTTGTTTTATTATAGAATTCATTGAACTTTTTCCATTCTTAATCTCTTCAAGTTTTTCTTCCACTCCTTTAGTAAAATCGGGTTTTAAAAAGGGTAACCATATTTCGATTAAATTTTGCATTAAAAATATGCCGAGATCTGTTATAAAATAACGAAATTTCATTCTTTTAATTAATTTGCGTTTTTGTAATAGTTTTATAATAATTGGTCTAGTTGATTTCGTTCCAAGGTGGTTTTTTTCCATTAATTTTAGAAGAGATGTATCAGTATATCTTGTTGGTGGTTTAGTTTCTTTTTCTTCAAGTAATATCTCCTTTATTGGAACTTCATCGGAAAAGATTTGAATTTCCTTCTCATACTTGGGTTTGAGAAATGGAGCAATCTCTAAAAATCCTTGTTTAATTAATGACACTGTTCTAGCATTAAAAGGTTCATCTTTAATGTGTATTTTTAATTTTTGTTTTGATTCTATAGCTGGTTCTCCAAAAAGAGCTAAATAATGTCGAGCAATAATGTTATATACTTTTTTTTGGATATTATTTTCGAATCTAGAATTATCAAGTTCTAGAACTTCGAGTGGAGTAATAGGAGGATGATCTCCCATATCTTTTTTTCCTTTTGTTGGTTTGATCC